>JAGVNJ010000043.1 GCA_020053305.1 Candidatus Edwardsiibacteriota bacterium
ATTTGTCCGGCATCTGTTCCATGGTATTCTCTCTGTTCTGTTTCCGTGAGTATACCATAGATTCCCGATACTAACCCATCCTTAACAGCGAATAACCAATTTAATTTTATTGCCGCTTGGCTTGCTGTGCTTTGCGGCAGAAACTTTTGCCCAACCGGTTACCACCCTAAGCAACGCCGAGCTGTTCAGCCGGCAGTATGCCCAGGCGGATACGGCGAGAAATGATTTGAATGAACCAATCGTATCCCTGAGTAATAAAACGGTTAGCAAGAAAAAAATAAACGGTTGGGCCATACCGAAAACCATGCTTGGAGGAATAGCTGGGGAAACTGTGGGCGCATTGGCATTCGGTGGTATAGCTTTTATGGGCGGGCTATATTCTTCAGGTAGTTCCAATAATTATTGGTCAACTTTATTTACAGCGATTGTTTTTGCTGGTGGTGGTGCAGCTGTGGGATGTAGCTATGGTGTTCATAAAGTAGGTAAAAAATATAAACGAGGGTCTTTCTGGACTGCTATGGAAGGAGCATTGGTCCCACCGTTGGCTGCGGCCCTCATTGCTTCAATTATTTCAAAAGATACGCAGTTGCCGTCACAGGTTGCTCAAATCACTTTTGCTCTTGCTCCAGTTACATCGACAGCATATTATTTCATTTATTCGGATGACTTGCCGGATACAGTAAAAGCACCATAAGAGCAAGTTATTCCAGGGAGCGGGATTACCGCTCCTTTTTTATTTGTCTTTTTTATCCTTGATTTTGGCTTTTATAGGTGCTAAAATTACCCCTCGTGCCAATAATAAAGCGAGATCTCTGTGAAACCAACCACTGAAACACGGAAATACTGAAAATATTTAAAAACCCGGCTTATTAAATCTGGTGTTTTGGTTATTTCCTTTCCGGAAATTCAGTGTTTCTGTGGTAAAAGTTTTTTTCAGAAGACTCAAAGCATTAAAAATATAAAGGATGCGGGTATGAAGTATCTTAAGACCAATCCATCCCTGTGCAAAGGGATCAAGGCCTGCGAGAAGACCTGTTCCAAGGCCTTCTTTAAGGTGGAGGATCCGGAGAAATCGGCCATCAGGGTCAAACAAACCGACAGCGGCTTCGAGATCAACGTCTGCAACCAGTGCGGCGAGTGCATCGCGGTCTGCCCGGTGCTGGCCCTGAAACGCAACAGCCAGGGCGTGGTGATGCTGGACAAAAAGCTGTGCGTGGGCTGTCTGATGTGCGTGGGCTACTGCCCTACCCTGTCCATGCGCACCCACCCCGAGCAGCGGGAGCCATTCAAGTGCGTGGCCTGCGGGATCTGCGCCAGGGCCTGCCCCGAGCAGGCCCTGGAGATAGCGGAACGGTAGGGACGCAATATACCGCGTCCGGTAGCGTAAGGGCCGGCATGCCGGCCCCAACAACCAGTAAGGGCAATTCATGAATTGCCCCAACAGATAACGAGGAGAGAACCATGGACGAGAACAAGGTCTTTGAATATACCAGATACACCGAAGGCATCGAGGCCATGAAGGCGGCCCACAAGGTGCTGGCCGAATATGCCTTCACCCCCAGCCTGCCCCAGAAGGGCTACAACAACCGTTCCCTGCATGTTGACCTGAGCACTTTCAAGATCACCGAGAAGAAGATCGGCGAGGACATGAAAAAAACCTTCACCGGCGGGCGGGGTTTTGGCCTGAAATACCTGTGGGATGCCATCAAGCCCGACACCAAGTGGAACGACCCGGAGAACGACATCATCATCTCGCCCGGCCCCATCTGCGGCATCACCCAGTACCCGGGGGCCGGCAAGTCGCTGGTGGTGGCCCTGTCGCCCATCACCAATATCCCCATCGACTCCAACGTGGGCGGCTATTTCGGCCCGCTCTTAAAATTCTCGGGCTTCGACGCCCTGGAGCTTCAGGGCAAGGCCCAGGAGGACGTGATCATAGTACTGGACGGGGTCAAGGGCAAAGTGACGATCGAGACCGCGCCCCAGGAGTCGCTGGATTCCCACATCGCGGCCGAGCAGTTCACCCACCAGTACGCCACTGATGAGGCCGACCTGCGCAACGTCTCGGTGGTCAGCGCCGGGGCCGCCGCGGCCCACAGCCTGATCGGCTGCCTCAACTTTTCCTATTACGACGTGCGGCGCAAGGTGACCCGGCTGAAGCAGGCGGGACGGGGCGGCATCGGCACCGTGTTCCGGGACAAGCACCTCAAGGCCCTGATCGTTCACGGCCCGCAGGTCAAGGGCGACATGAACCATCCGGCCGATCTGGGCCGGATCCAGCGGGCCGGTGTCAAGCTTCACAGGGAGATGCACGACTTCGACGACAAGATGTGCACCATGCGCAAGGTGGGCACCACCAACATTGTCAGCGTGATGGACGCCTACGATCTGCTGCCGGTGATGAACTTCCAGTACGGCAGCCATCCCGACACCAAGAACATTGACAAGACGATGTGGGTCAAACAATTCACCCAGGGCATCCCGGACGGCTGCTGGTACGGCTGTTCCATGGCCTGCGCCCACGGGGTGGACGAGTTCGCCCTGCGCACCGGACCCTATAAGGGCCACAAAGTGGTGGTGGACGGGCCGGAATACGAGACCGCGGCCGGCTGCGGCTCCAACTGCGGGATCTTCGATCCCCTGTGGGTGATCGAATGCAACTTCTATTGCGACACCTATGGCATAGACACCATCAGCTTCGGCACCATCACCGGCTTCATCATGGAGTGCTGGCAGCGGGGCATCCTGACGCCTGAGCGCACCGGGGGGCTGGACATGAGCTGGGGCAAGGGTGAGTCGCAATTGGAACTGATGCACCAGATGGCTAAGGGGCAGGGCTTCGGGCTGATCGCCGGGCAGGGCGTCCAGCGCATGAAGAAGATATTCGCCGACAAGGGCTGGGGAGAGTACGCCTTCCTCAACGACATCGGCCTGGAGGGCAAGGGGCTGGAGCAGTCGGAATACATGTCCAAGGAATCGCTGGCCCAGCAGGGCGGCTACTACCTGACCAACAAGGGCCCCCAGCACGACGAGGCCTGGGTGATTTTCATGGACATGGTCAACAACCAGATCCCCACCTTCGAGGACAAGGCCGAGGCCCTGTACTATTTCCCGATGTTCCGGACCTGGTTCGGACTGAACGGCCTGTGCAAGCTGCCCTGGAACGACATCGAGCCGGGCGACAACCGCACCAAGAACGCCCCCATGGACGCGGCCAAGGTGCCGGAGCACGTCCAGAACTACGTGGACCTTTTTTCCGGGGTCACCGGCCGGGAGATCACCAAGGAGGAGATCATCAAAATGTCGGAGCGGGTCTACCAGTTCCAGAGGGTGTTCGATCTGCGGATGGGCAAGGGAACCCGGAAATATGATCAGCCGCCCTACCGGGCCATGGGGCCGGTCACCAGAGAGGAATACGAATCCCGCCAGGAGCGATACGACAAGCAGCTTATGGACTGGATGCAGATAGACCCGGCCGGAAAGTCCACCGAGGAGAAGATGGCCCTGCACCGCAAATTCCGGGAGGACCGCTATCAGAAGCTGGTGGATGCGGTCTACCGGCGGCGGGGCTGGACCTCCAACGGGATCCCCACCCTGGAGACCCTGAAACGCAACGGCATCGACTTTCCGGAGGTGGTGGCCGCGGTGCTGCCGCACCTGTCGGAAGCGGAGGTCAGGGAGGTGCGGGCGGCCTACGTGATTTCCAAGAAGGCCGAGCCTAAGGAAAATAAAAAAGCAAAAGCCAAAGATAAAAAAATGGTTGCCAAAAAGAAAGCGGCTTCCAAAAATCAAAAATCAAAGACCAAAAATAAAAAAGCTCCGGCCAAAAAGGTTCAGATTAAAAAGAAACCGGCTAAAAAAATCATAACCAAGAAAAAGACCTTAAAGAAGGTCGTCAATAAAACAAAGCCGAAAGCCAGAAAGACCGTTAGAAAAGCAGTCGCCAGAAAGCCGGTGAAAAAATCCAAGAGGAAATAAAGCGACCTTGCCGGCATGATAGAGTTTTTAAATTTTATTTTCTATTTTTAATTTATTAAAATCATGCGACTGGTCATTCAGCGCGTTTCTTCGGCCTCGGTAACCGTTGAAAACAATGCCGCCGGGAAGATCGGCCAGGGTCTTGTTATCCTGGCCGGATTTTCACATCTGGACGATGAGGCGACAATCGGCAGGCTGGCCGAGAAGGCCGTCAATCTGCGGATATTTGAGGATGCCGAAGGCAAAATGAACCTTTCCCTGATGGATGTCAAGGGAGCCATCCTTTTAGTATCGCAGTTCACCCTGTATGCCGACTGCCGGAAGGGGAGGCGTCCCTCTTTCACCGATGCGGCCGCACCGGAAAAGGCCGAGGCCTTATATCAAAAGACTATCCGGGCTTTTAAGTCCTACGGAATCGAGGTGCAGACCGGAATATTCGGCGCCAGAATGCTGGTCAGCACCAATAACGACGGTCCGGTGACCATAATGCTGGATTCGGAAGACCTTGGCTGACCTTTGGGAACCATAAAATAAACATCAACCCATATAATAACAGGAGTTTTGGCAATGCTTCAAAAAATGAAGGCGGTGGTCAAGACCAAACCCCAGCTGGGGGCCGAGTGGCAGGAGGTCAATGTTCCGGAACTGAAGCCCGACTGGGTGATGGTCAAGGTGAAGGCCGCCTCCATCTGCGGAACCGACGTCCACATCTACGAATGGAACAAGTGGTCCCAGGACCGGATCGGGGCCAAAAGACTTCCCCAGATCCTGGGCCACGAGGTGGCCGGCGAGGTCATAGAAGTTGGGCCGCACTGCAAGCGGATCAAGGTAGGCGACTACATCTCGGCCGAGACCCACATCTACGATCCCGGCGACCTGCAGGCCATGCTGGGCCAGCTGCACATAGGGGAGCGGATGAAGATCGTGGGGGTGGACCACGACGGCTGCTTCGCCGAATACTTCACACTGCCGGAGTCGGTCTGCTGGGTCAACGACAGGAGCATTCCGCCGGAGCTGGCCACGGTCCAGGAGCCGATGGGCAACGCCTGCTACACCCTGCTGGGCGAAGATGCCGACGTGGCCGGCAAGAGCGTGGCCATCTTCGGGGACGGGCCCACCGCGCTGTTCGCCGCCGGGCTGGCCCGGGCCTGTGGGCTTTCCCAGATATTCATCATCGGCATGTCGGATTTCGCTTTGAACATCGCCAAGAAAATGGGGGCCGACCACACTTTGAACATCTCCGACAAATCCATCAATCGCCTGGAGTTCATCCGGGACCACACCGGCGGCTACGGCACCGATCTGGTGCTGGACATGGTGGGCGCGCCCTCAGCCATCGAAGAAGGGATGAAGGTCATCCGCAAGGGCGGCCGCTACAGCGCTTTTGGGGTGCCGAACACCACCCCGGTTCCGGTGGACTACACCAACGGGATAGTATTCCGGGGCATCACTATCAACGGCATATCGGGCCGTAAGATGTTCGATACCTGGTATCGGGTCCGCAATCTGCTGGCCTCAGGAAGGATAGACATCAAACCGATAGTTACCCACCTGTTCAAGCTCAAGGATTTTGCCCAGGGGTTCGAGGCGGCCATGGGCAACCCCCGGCAGTGCGGCAAGGCGGTGCTGTTCCCCGACCCCAAGGAGCTGGAGGCGGCCAAAAAGAGGATGGGGATAAAGTAAATTCCGACGACCCCTCAATGCGAGGGATCGCTTTATTGTTAAGGGAAAGGAAGCAAATGAAAATCAAACCCCCGGTCAGTTTTACCCTGGGCATACTTCTGGCAGCCTTCGGCGCTTGGGGAATCATCGCCAGCAGCAACCCGGCCAAGTTCATCCCGCTGGTCATCGGGCTTTCCCTGGTTTACCTGGGATGGCGGGGCGGACGCCGGGCCACGATCATAATGGGCCACATCATAGTCGCCTGCGGGTGCTTTCTTATCACCTACGGCATCTACCTGCTGCCTTACGCCAAGCCGGACCTGGGCCACATTCTGGGCCTACCCCTGTTCTGGGGGCTGTTCTGCCTGTTCGGCGGGATCTGCGCCATCTACCACGGATTCTGCAACTGCGTCATTTGCCGGTCATCCGGTGGCAAAACAAGCGATCCCGGTTGCTGCCGTTAACGGTGATACATAACAGGGTTGCTGTCCAAGATGCTTCGATTAAACGTTCCGGAAAACCGGGGCGTTTTTTTGTCATTATTATTGCATTAAACCCGATATTTTGATATGATTACCCGTTGTATTAAGTAAACGGCGGAGTCCTAAAATGGTCAGAAACATAGAAGTATTAGAAAAATTTGAGCGGGAGCTTCTGGCCCAAAGTAAGCTGACCCACGGCCAGGCTTTATCCATAGTAGAGGGCTTAAGACAGGAGGCTGTGGCCTTGGGCGTTTGGCCCCCCAAAAATCTATTGGAGGGGATAGAGGTGGATATAGAAGTGGCCAGGATATTGAATTCATGTTCAAAGAGCTGTTAATAATATTAGCCCGGTCTTTCCAGGCCCAAAACATACCCTATATGATAGTTGGCGGGCAGGCGGTGTTATTGTACGGGGAGCCGCGGCTTACCAGGGATATTGACGTCACTGTAGGCCTGGGGCCGGACCGGCTTGACGAGATCCTGGCCCTGGCGGGGAACATTCCCCTGAAAATCCTGCCCGCCAACCCCCGGGAATTCGTGGCATCAACCATGGTGCTGCCGCTGGAAAGTGAAAACAGCGGAATAAGGGTGGACATTATTTTCTCTTTTACGCCCTACGAAAAAGAGGCCCTGGCCAGGGCAAATGAAGTGAGGCTTGAAAATGAGATGGTGCGTTTTGCCGCCCCCGAGGACGTCATAATCCACAAACTGTTTGCCGGTAGGTCCAGGGACATAGATGACGCTAAAACAATAATGGCCCGGCAAAAAAAAATAGACGCCGGCTATATTATAAATTGGCTGACCAGCTTTGATCGGACATTTCCCGAAAAGAGATTATTGGATTTATTTAAGGGCCTGTAGTCACTAACAAGTGAAATTCTCCACCTGCGGCGGACAGGCATGCAAAACATATGGTAAGCACTTCGACAGGCTCAGTGCAGGCTTTGCCGAACCATGTATAGAATATCCATGCGGCAGTAAAGCATGTGGCCTACCCCAAGACAGGTTTTTTGACAGGATTTACAGGATGATCAAGATTTTGTGTAACAGACATTTACAAAAGTATAATCCGGTAAATCCTGTTAATCCTGTCAAATTTGGTTTCGGCTTGTCCGGGTTAGGGTTTACGATAGTGATAATTCCGATAGCGCCAAAATCGCAGGCCGGTTATTCCTCCGGAAGGTCTATGAAATAAAAATCAGTTCAACCACCAACCCTTAGTTTTCAGGTTTCTACAAACAAATCACAAAACAGGAGAGAGCAGATGCACGAACCCTCCAGCCAATGGACCAAGGACCACGCATCCTCGATCAAACGGGTATTGGGGCTTTGGTTTGTGACCCTCTACGCCATGGTCTACGCCGGCTTTATCGTCATCAATGTGGTCAGCCCCGGCTTCATGGCGGTTGATGTGGGAAGCTTCAACGTGGCCATAGTCTATGGATTTTTGCTGATCATCTTCGCCATATTTCTGGCGGCCGTCTACAACCATGTATGCACCCATGCCGAGGAAGTGATGACAAACCTGCATCCCGGCGAAGAGGCGGAAAAAATGGAGGAGGGACACTCATGAATTACATCGTATCGCCCTGGGCCATCGCCATCTTCTGCGCCTTCGTGATTGGAGTGCTGGGCATCTCCTACCATTTCGCCCGGTCAACCAAGTCGGCCTCCGGTTTCTACGCCGCCGGCGGCCAGATTCACTGGTCGGTCAACGGCATCGCCTTCGCCGGGGACTACCTCTCGGCCGCCTCCTTCCTGGGGATATGCGGCATGATCGCCTTCTCGGGCTACGACGGCTTTCTGTATTCCATCGGCTACCTGGCCGGCTGGGTGGTGGCCATGTTCGTGGTGGCCGAGCCGATCAAGCGCCTGGGCAAGTACACCTTCACCGACGCCCTTAACGCCAAGTTCAACTCCCGGGGCATCCAGCTGGCGGCGGCCATAAGCACCCTGCTGGTGTCCATCTTCTACCTGATCCCCCAGATGGTCGGCGCCGGCAGCCTGGTGACCCCGCTGTTGGGCCTGCCCCACGAGTTCGGGGTGATCATGGTGGGCACCCTGGTGATCATCATCGTGGCTACGGCCGGCATGGCCTCCACCACCTACGTCCAGTTCCTCAAGGGCGGCCTGCTGCTGATCTTCTCCCTGGTACTGGTGTTTTTGGTTATGTCCCGCGGCGTTTCCACCAAGCCCGATCAGGGCGGAGACGCGCCCTTTCGTCATTTCTCCACGGTCAATGTCGCCTCCTGGGACGGCCAGAACATATTATTGGCCGACAGCGGGTATGCGGTGGCGGGGGTCTTCCCGGAGAATATGGGAAAACTCGTTTTCGCCAAACTGATCAAAGACGGCCAAAGTTCTTTCTGGAAACTCAATCCCGCAGAGATGCGCCTGGAGGAGACCCAGACCATCGCCGTCAGGCCTGACGGATCCAAGCTGTACAACGGCGAGCCCAAGGAGAACGGGAAATTTTACCAGGTGGGCCACATGAGCCGGTTGGTCAAGGACGGCCAGGAGGTCGAGAAGAGCGGCACCACCGATTTCTTCAGCTTCATCAAGACCATCAAGGACGGGACGGTGATACGCTGGCTTAAATTCGCGGGATTGAAAGACGGCCAGGACCAGGTGACCGTCTACTACCAGCAGCCGACGGCAGGCAAAGAAATGCTCAAACCGGGGGTGAAATTCAAGGTGGACAGCGCCAAAGGGGCCACCACCTCCGACAAGGTCAACTTCATCTCCCTGATGATAGCCCTGTTCTTCGGCACCGCGGCCCTGCCGCACGTGCTGATCCGCTACTATACGGTCCCCGACCCGGCCAGCGCCCGGAAATCCACCATAGTGGCCATCGCCGCCATCGGCCTGTTCTACATGCTGACCCTGTACATGGGGCTGGGGGCCATGGTCAACGGGGTGCTGGACCTGACCAACGACAACATGTCGGCCCCGTTGTTGGCCAAATCGTTCGGGGTGACCATATTCGCCATCATCTCGGCCCTGGCCTTCGCCACGGTGCTGGGCACGGTCAGCGGGCTGATCATCGCCTCCTCGGGCGCGGTGGCCCACGACCTGATGGACAGGTTCTTCAAGATCAAAATGGACGACCATCAAAAGGTGATGTGGGGCAAGCTGGCCGCGGTGGTGGTGGGCATCATCGCCATGGTGTTGGGCATTTTGTTCAAGGGGATGAACGTCTCCTACCTGGTGGGCTGGGCCTTTGCGGTGGCGGCCTCGGCCAACCTGCCGACCATCGCCATGATCCTGTTCTGGAAGAAGACCACCTCCCGCGGGGTGCTGGCCTCGATTCTGGTGGGCCTGGGTTCGGCCCTGGGGATGATACTGCTGTCCCAGGAGACCTTCAACGAGGTCTACAATATTCCCCATATCAAATCCCTGATCCCCATCAACAACCCGGCCATCATCTCGGTGCCCTTGAGCTTCCTGACCCTGGTGGTGGTCTCCCTGCTGACCCAGCGACAGGAGGCCGCCCGGCAGTCCAGAAACGAAGCTCGGGAGGGAGGGGCATGAGGAAAACCCTCTGGATAACTGTGCTGTCGGCCGCTCTTATTTTGCCCTCAATCTCTTTGGCGGCCGCACCGGTGGAGGTCGGCCTGGGGACCCTCCGCCTGGGCGGAAATCTCCAGACGGTCTACGGCTACTCCCAGACCGGCAAATGGTCCTTCGCCGCCAAGCGGGTCCGGCTGATCCTGAACGGGGAATTTCCCGAACAACGGCTCAAGTATCTGATCCAGCTGGAGGCCCTTACCAGCCCGGCCCTGCTGGATGCCAGGGTCCAGGCCGTAGGCTGGTTGCCGAAGACCGATATCTATCTTGGCCAGTTCATACCCGCGTTTGGATTTTATATGCCGCGTTCCACCACCGCGCTGGAGATGATCAACTATCCGGTCGTTCTGACCAAGTACGCCATGTGGCGCCAGGTAGGGCTTCAAACTACGACCAAGTTGGGTTCATTAGAAGGGAACCTGGGCGTGTTCAACGGCTATCCGGCCAGCAATCATTTTACAAACGTCAGTTATGATAATCCGGGCAAGGACCTACTTTTCTCCTCATCCTACAAGCCACTTGGATACGTTCAGTTTTTGGGATACTGCTGGCTGGGGAATGCGGTCCTGGCCAGAGAGGCGGACATACTGAAGAACAGGTTCGGGGGGGGATTCAGCATTGAACATAAGCTCAGCCAATCGATGCTCCTGACCGTCCGCAGTGAGGCCATAGCCGGACAGGACCGGCTGCCCTTCTCCGGTGGCCTGGTCAAGAGCGGAGGCTACTATGCCCATCTCGGCCTGCGACCCCACCCGAAATTCGAAACCCTGGTCCGCTGGGAGAAGTTCGACACCGAGCGCTCAGACGACGGCACTGCCTGGCTGACGCTGGGAGTCAACTATTACCTGTCGGGGACCAACGCCATGATCTATGCCAACTATATACGCAAGAAGATGGAACAGCCGGGCGCACTGCAAAACGACGAGTTTGCCGTCCAGGTGCAGCTGGCCTTTTGATGCTGGGAGGACCTGCCTGCCTGGCCTCGATACAGCTGTTCATCGAGTAGGCAGCAGGTCGTCTCGATACGCTGCAACTACTTGTACTGAGCCCGTCGAAGCACTCAACAATCGCCATATCGAGATGAACAGCCACTCGGCCAACGGCAGGCAGGTTAACCTTAATGAGCGTTGACTTAAAAAAATATTGATGCTATAATTTTTCGTTCCTACTGAAATGGTGATAGGTATCGGGGCCGATATCGTGGCGGTGGAAAGGTTCAGAAAGCTTAAGGACAGGGAAGAATTTCTGGCCCAAGTCTTTTCGCCAGAGGAGCTGTCACGCGCGCCCAAGGCGAACCGGGACAGGTTCTACGCCTCGCTATTCGCCGTCAAGGAATCTGTGCTCAAGGCTTTGGGCTGCGGCCTCAGCCGGGGATCGTTCTGGCATGATATTCAGATATCAAAAGATATCCGGGTAATCCTCTCTGGCCGGCTGCTCAAGTTTCTGCCGGCCGGCGGCGGCCATGCCATTCATGCCTCGGTATCGGAAGCCGGGGAGTTCGCAGTGGCCTATGTAATAATTGAAACTAAAATTAAAAAACGAAATTTACCACGGAAACACTGAATTTACGGAATAATTATACGGGTTCATCATAATGGATATCGCATTTTTCCATTTTTCTTTTCTTTCCGTGGTTCTGTGGTTGGTTTCTTAAATTATCCAAAGATAAAAAATCAACAATGGGAGATAACGGCATGAGCAACATCGGTTCCTACGAGGATCGCTATAAGAATTTCGATTGGAAGATATCGGAACAGGAGCTGGAGTACGGCAAAGACGGGCAGTACAACATCGGCTATTACTGCAGCGACCGGATCTGTGAAAAGGGCCTGGGCTCAAAGCCGGCCCTGATCTGGGAAGGGTTCACCGGCGAGGTCAAGAAGTACACCTACGATGACATTCGGGCCTACAGCAACACCACCGCCAAGTTCCTGCAGGACCAGGGGGTCAAGCCGGGCGACCGGGTCTGCCTGTTCATGGACAAGATCCCCGAGCTTTACATCTGCTTCCTGGGCATCTTAAAGATGGGGGCCATCGCCCAGCCGCTGTTCTCGGCCTTCGGCGAGGAATCCCTAATCACCAGGCTGGACGACGCCAAAACCAAGGCGGTGCTGACCACCAGAAAACACGCGGGCAAGGTCCGCCGGATCCGCAAAGACCTGCCGGAGCTGGCCACCATCATCATAGTGGACGCCGACGACAAGCCTTTGAACGCCGGGGAAGCCGCCTTCGCCATGGAGAAACTGCCCCGGGTGGAGAAATTCGACATAGTCAAGGTGACCCCGGAGACCGCCTCGGTGCTGCACTACACCTCGGGCACCACCGGAAAGCCCAAGGGGGCCCAGCACGTCCACAATTCACTGGTGGCCCAGTACATCACCGCCAAGTGGGTGCTGGACCTTAAAGCCGATGACATCTACTGGTGCACCGCCGATCCCGGCTGGGTGACCGGAACCTCCTACGGCATCATCGGGCCCTGGTCCAACGGGGTCACCCAGGTGGTGCTGGACGCCGGCTTCAGCGCCCAGAACTGGTACGCCTTCATCGAGCGGATGAAGGTCACCATGTGGTACTCGGCCCCCACCGCCATCCGGATGCTGATGAAGGAAGGATTTGACACCGTCAAGAAGAACGACCTCTCCAGTCTTCGTCATCTGGCCAGCGTGGGCGAGCCGCTCAACGCCGAGGCCGTGATCTGGTCGGAAAAGGCTTTCGGCCAGCCGTTCTACGACACCTTCTGGCAGACCGAGACCGGGGCCATGATGATCTGCAACTACCCCGGCATGAAGGTCAAGCCCGGGTCCATGGGCAAGCCCTTCCCCGGCATCACCGCCAGCGTGGTCAACCCCAAAACCTACGAGCCGGTGGACAAGCCCGGCACGGTGGGCCTGATCGCCTTTAGGCCCGGCTGGCCCTCGATGATGCGGGCTTACTGGAACAACAAGGAGACCTACGACGGCAAGTTCAAGAATGGCTGGTACCTCTCGGGCGACCGCTCCAGCATCGACGCCGACGGCTACTACTGGTTTGTGGGGCGCGATGACGATGTCATCAATACGGCCGGACACCTAGTGGGGCCGTTTGAGATCGAGTCTGCTTTATTGGAGCACCCGGCGGTGGCCGAGTCGGCCGCGGTGGGCAAGCCCGATCCCATCAACATGGAGGTGGTCAAGGCCTTCATCGCCCTCAAGCCGGGCTTTACGCCTTCCAGCGACCTGGAGATGGAGATCATGAACTTCATCCGCAAAAAACTGTCGCCGCTGGCCATGCCCCAGGAGATCGAGTTCATGGCCTCGATGCCCAAGACCCGGAGCGGAAAGATCATGCGCCGGATGCTGCGGGCCAAGGAGTGGGGCGAAGAGATCGGAGATATCTCGACTTTGGAGAACGACTAGGAACGTGAACCATCCGCAGATTACGCAGATTTCCGCAGATAACTCTTATTTAAAAGCGGGTGTATCTGTGAAGCTGGGATAGGTTGGAAAACATCGGTAAATAAAACGATCCACGGATTATTGCAATGAATCACTGATTGCAGTTAAGCCTAAAAAATAAATCTGTGTTAATCTGTGAAATCTGCGGATAAAAACAACAACCGCCCAAACCTAAGGAGACTACAATGTCCGACGAAATCAAGAAAATGATCATCGAATACGTCAAAAAAGAGTACTTGGACGAGGATTCCGACCAGGAGGTCAAGGAAGACACCAAGCTGATCTCCAGCGGGATCGTGGATTCTTTCTCCATGGTCTCCCTGAAGACCTACCTGGAGAAGAAATTCCAGATCAAACTGCCGGACGAGGACGCCACCCCCGAGGCTTTTGACTCGGTCAACAACATCATTGAGCTGATCAAGCGGTTCGGGGTGCAGGTCTAGCTATTAATCTAAAATCGCTTACTTCATTATGAGCCGGCTTCAGGTGGTTATTAACCTTTAATAAAAAAGGAGAAACACCATGAAAAAGCAGTTTGTTTTGGCTGTATTGGCGGTATTAATCATCTGCGGTCAAATCTGGGCTCAGGCACCGGACACAGTTTGGGTGCGCAGCTACAACGGCCCGGCCAATGGCAACGACCAGGGTATCGGCTGTGCGATGGACAGCTCCGGCAATCTTTATGTGACAGGCCTTTCTTACAACGGGTCAAACTATGACTACCTCACCGTAAAGTACAATAGCGCCACCGGCGACACCCTGTGGACCCGCAGATACAACGGCCCTGCCAATGGCAATGACGCCGGCATGCGTTGCGCAGTGGACAATTCAGGCAATCTTTATGTGGCCGGCTCCAGTTACGATGGGGTCAGCGAGGACGATTATCTGACCATCAAGTACGATGCCGCCACCGGAGATACCCTATGGACGAGGAGACACGGAGCGCCGGGCGACACCAGCAATAAGGGCAGCGGCTGTGCGGTGGATGATTTAGGATATGTTTATGTGACCGGTTCGTCGACCGATGGTTTGGGAAACGCCGATTATCTGACCGTCAAGTACCATGCCGCCACCGGCGATACCTTGTGGACCAGAAGATACAACGGGCCGGCCAACGGAAAAGACGAAGCGTCCGACTGCTCCACGGACCCCTCGGGCAATCTTTTTGTTGTCGGATATTCCTTCAACGGCACGGATTATAACCTGCTCACGGTGAAGTACAATCCCGGCGGCGATACCGTCTGGACCCGGAGGTCGGCGGATGCTACCGACAGTGCGAACATGGACTATACGATGGCCGGTTGTGCCGTGGATGGTTCGGGGAACGTTTACATTACCGGTGAATGCGGCCCGCTGACGGGAAACAGGTACAGCGTGACCATCAAATATAATGCTTCAGGGACTCCGCTCTGGACCGGTATATACGACGGTACTCCCTGGATGGATGGGACTATCGGTTGTGCTGTAACCGGCCCGGGAGACCGTTTGTACGTGACCGGCTCCACCTACAGGGGGCCGCATGACCACTATCTTACGGTCTGTTACGACGCTGCCACCGGAGATACGCTCTGGAGCAGGTCATATCTTTCCTCGGCCGGCCGGACCGAGTATTCCATCGGCTGCGCGGTCGATGGCGACGGCAACCTTTACGTCAGCGGTGTGTCTCTTGATACACTGACTTGGATCGGGGACTACCAAACCATCAAATACAACACTGCCACCGGTGTGACGGGCGAGCCTGCAGAAAAGGTGGAATGGCGGACTGTCAAATTGTTGCCCAACAAGCCGAACCCGTTCAGTCACAACACAACGGTCAGCTACCAACTGGATAGAGCAGGCCGGGTAAGCCTTGCGGTTTACAACATAGCCGGGCAGAAAATCAAAACCCTGGCAAACGACCTGCAAGCTGCCGGAACCCACAGCGTGAGTTGGAACGGTTGCGACGAAAAAGGTAACAAAGCCTGTTCGGGTGTTTATTTTATCCGCTTACAGGCAGGGGAGCAGCAAGCCACACATAAGCTGGTTAAGATAAAATAACAAATTATAAAAATGCCATTGAATTAAGGGAGGAAGTATGGCCTACAGTTCCAAAGCCAAGGATTTCTACGCCGGCGAGCTTCAGGGGATGAAGGACAAGGGGATCTTCAAGGAAGAGCGCTACATCCAGTCGCCCCAGGCCGCCAGCATCAAGGTGGAATACCCCAAGGGGGCCGAGCCCAAGCAGGTGCTGAACTTCTGCGCCAACAATTACCTGGGGCTTTCCAGTCATCCAGACGTGGTCAAGGCGGCCCACCAGGCCCTGGATTCGCGGGGCTACGGGCTGTCCTCGGTCCGGTTCATCTGCGGCACCCAGGACATCCACAACGAGCTGGAAGAGAAACTGAGCGAATTTTTGGGCATGGAGGGCACCTGCCTGTTCCCCTCCTGCATGGAGGCCAACGCCGGGCTGTTCGACGTGGTGCTGACCCCGGAGGACGCCATGATCTCGGACCGGCTGGTCCACGCCTCCATCGTGGACGGCCTGAAGCTGTGCAAGGCCCAGATGTTCAACTACAAGCACAACAGCATGTCGCACCTGGAGGAAAAACTGCAGGAGGCCCAGAGCTGCCGCCTGCGGATGATCATCACCGACGGGGTGTTCTCCATGGACGGCGACATCGCGCCATTAGACAAGATCTGCGACCTGGCCGACAAGTATGACGCCATGGTGATGGTGGACGATTCCCACGCCACCGGGTTCATCGGCAAGACCGGCCGGGGCACCCACGAGTACCACAACGTGATGAAGCGGGTGGACATCATCACTACCACCTTCGGCAAGGGCCTGGGCGGCGCCACCGGCGGCTCGGTCAGCGGACCCAAGGAGATCGCCGAGATGTGCCGGCAGAGAGCCCGTCCCTACCTGTTCTCCAATACCGTGCCCCCGGCAGTGGTGGCCGGATCGCTAAAGGTGCTGGAGATCCTTTCCAAATCCACCGACCGCCGGGACAAGCTGGAAAAGAACACCAAGTATTGGCGCGAAGGCCTCACCAAGGCCGGGTTCGACCTGAAGCAGGGCGACACCCCCATCGTCCCGGTGATGCTGTACAACGCCAAGCTGGCCCAGGACATCGCCCGCGACCTGTACCACGAGGGCATCTACGTAACGGGCTTCTTCTTCCCGGTGGTGGCCCAGGGGCAGGCCCGGATAAGGACCCAGATCTCGGCCGGCCACGAGATGGAGCATTTGGACAAGGCCCTGGCGGCCTTCACCAAGATCGGGGAGAAGTACGGGATACTGGGGCTGAAGAAGGACGAGATCATAGCCAAGTACGGGCTGTAGACTTTACTATCCGCAGATTACGCAGATCATCGCAGATTAGGTTATAAAACTGAAGGGCATACTGTGGGGTCTTTTATTTAGGCCAACGTGTCATTCCTGCGGAAGCAGGAATCCAGGCCGTATTGACCTCACCCCGGCCCTCTCCAAATAAATTTGGAGAGGGGGCGTCATTGCAAGAAAACCTGCATATTGGCTTACGTGTCATTGTGAGAAGGCACTAATCTTTTTACAATTTCTTACCTGCGCTGGCACGCATCTCCCCTAAAAAGGGGAGATAAGGAACCTGTCCTGAGGTAGGCCAGTATGATGCTTTCGAAGGAGGGGTGTCTTGCCCCTAATAAGGGGAGATCAAGAGGGGTGTCAAGCCGTAATTTAGAGAGTTAATCCGCCGAAGCTGCCTAGGCCTATGCGTAGGAGGACTTGTCCGTCGTAGCTTGTGCGTAGGCGGACTTGTCCACCAAAGCTTAATGCGTAGGCGGATAACAATGCGGCGGGAAGGGATTTAACTCCCGTCCCGCCGTTTGTGCTTGTTGTGTGCTGAGTAGAATTGCAAATATTTTTATATAAAACTAAAGGCATAAATAATATGATTACTATTGATATAATAAAGAAGTATGATTGGGAAAGTAAACTTGTTCAAGCAGATAAACGAAGTTGCATGAACTATAGTTCCATATTTTTTTCGCAAGCTAAAGAATGTGAAAAAAGCGGGGACCAAAACGGCAATGATGTATATCGTTTGCTAGGTGATATTACATCCATGCATATAGACAATGATGACCCAAATAATCCGTTTAAGCCCCAAGTTGTGATGAATGGGAAAAGGTCCGCTTTATTAGATGATTTTAATGAGGAAATATTAGCTATTATTAGTGAATTAATAATAGTAACAACAAATACGGTAATCAAGGCCAGATTTGCAGATATATTATGGGTCGCACAAAATAAATATAAAGCTGCTCAAATAGCATCAGAAGAATATCTCAATAACTTTATGAGTATTGATGTGAGCAAGGAATGGGTGTATCACATTAATGCATTAGAACGAGGGTTTTTTCTTGCTGGGGTGCTTGGAAGAAACAAAGAATTATTTTTGAAATATGTATCATTTTGTGAGGGGCTCATAGATTCAATTGCCTCGGATGAAAAAACAGCATGTTGCGTACGTTTTTTAGAGTTGTTGCATAAACAAAGAGCCGGTAATTTTAACAAGATGGCGATAACAGCAGAACAAATAGCAGATAACAATAACGCATCAGGCAATGGATTTTTAGTCCGGCAATATTATGAAATATCATCTCGGCTGTATAGATTATCAAAAAAAGAAGAAGAATCGCAAAAAGTCTTAATAAAAAAGGGTTATAGCTTTGTCACTGAGGCTGAGGCAGTTGTTGGGAGACCAGGGCAAGGATATATAGCTGCTGTACATTTTTTAGCTAATGCAATTGAGTGTTTAAGACAAAATAACGCACCCAAAGAAAAAATAGATGAGTTACACAAAAAACTACGTGAATGGCAACAATTATCTTTAGCTGAAATGAAAGGTTTTGGACAAAATGTTGATATAAGTGAAATAGTTAAATCAGTTAGTAATGGTGTGTGTGGCAAGAACCTCCTTGATGCGATATTTTATTTAGCTTTAGGGCACCCTTTGATAAACAAAAAAGAGCTTCGACAAACAACAGAAGAAAATATAAAGAAATATCCAATCCAGCATTTGTTCAAACATACAACATTAGCTAAGGATGGACGTGTCGTCGCAGAAAAACCATCAATTCTAAATGCAACGCCAGATGTTGCCGAAGATGTCTTTGAAGCTGAAATGTTTTCTCAATTAAGTCGTGTCATATGGCCAATGCGAGTGCAATGCTTTATCGATACTTGTAGGGTAATTGTTAGAGATGAACATAGACCTTCCCTCAGAGATTTAGAATTTCTTGTCTATAATAATCCATTCATTCCACCAGGGCACGAAGAAATATATCTAAAAGGCATTCATTCTGGTTTTTATGGGAATCTGGATTTATGCGCACATTATTTAACCCCACAAATTGAAGAGTCCATCCGCTATGTATTACGGCAAAATGGCATAGTGACTTCAAAACTTGATTCGAAACTTATACAGGAAGAGAGGCGATTGGGCACACTTCTTTCCATGCCTGAAACCGTAGATATCTTTGGGGATGGACTTGTTTTTGAATTGCGTGGCTTATTGTGTGAAAAACATGGTTGTGATTTAAGAAATAGACTTGCGCATGGCTTTATAGATTATAAAGAATGTTTTAATTATGATGTTTTACTCCTTTGGTGGCTTGTAATTAGACTATGCGCATATCCTATTTATATGGCAACCAAAAGTACTTCAGAAGAGATAAAACCATAAAACATTAAATGTATTCCCATGTTTTGCTTATAGTAATATAATTTAATTGCCAAGCGATAGCTTTGTTAACTTATTTCTTCTAATATAACACAAGGGGTAATCACCAACTCATCATGGCACTTCACATCAAGGTAAAGGAATTTTACCGCAAGGAACTGGTGGAACTGCAGGACGCCGATCTCTTCAAGGAGGAGCGCTACATCCACACGCCGCAGGCGGCCAGCATCAAGGTGGAGTACCCGCCCAACTCGCCCCAGAAGGAGGTCATCAACTTCTGCGCCAACAACTACCTGGGGCTCTCTAATCACCCGGCCATAGTGGCCGCGGCGAAGCAGGGCCTGGAGGAGCGGGGCTTCGGGCTGTCCTCGGTCCGGTTCATCTGCGGCACCCAGGACAAGCACAAGGAGCTGGAAGGGAATATCTCCAAATTTTTGGGCATGGAGGACGCCATCCTGTATTCCTCCTGCTTCGACGCCAACCTGGGCGTGTTCGAGGCCCTGCTGGGCGAGGAGGACGCCCTGATCTCGGACGAGCTGAACCACGCCTCCATAATAGACGGCATCCGTCTGTGCAAGGCCGAGCGGCGTCGCTTCAAGCACATGGACATGCACGATCTGGAGAATCACCTAAAGCAGACCAGAAATTCGCGCTTCCGGATGATCGTCACCGACGGGGTGTTCTCCATGGACGGCGACCTGGCCCCGCTGGAACATATCTGCAACCTGGCCGAGGAATACGAGGCCATGGTGCTGGTGGACGAGAGCCATGCCAGCGGGTTTGTGGGGCCCACTGGCCGCGGCACCCACGAGCATTTCGACGTGATGGGCCGGGTGGACATCATCACCACCACCTTCGGCAAGGCCCTGGGCGGGGCCTCGGGCGGCTGCATTGCCTCCAGCCGGGAGATCATCAACATCCTGCGCCAGCGCTCCCGGCCCTACCTGTTCTCCAATACCATCAGCCCGTCAGTCGTAGCCGCCACCATTAAGGCCATCGAGATGATGGAGACATCAACTGTCCTTCGGGACAAGGTGATGGAGAACGCAAAATACTTCCGGCAGAAGATCAAACAAGCCGGCTTCGACATCCGGGAGGGGATACATCCCATCGTGCCCATCATCCTGCACCAGGCCGAGATCGTCCAGCAGATGTCCCGGCTGCTTTACGACGATGGCATATATGTGATAGGATTCTTCTATCCGGTGGTTCCGCGGGGCCGGGCCCGGATCCGGGTCCAAATATCGGCGGCCCATGAGCGGGAGCATTTGGACAAGGCCATTGAATCTTTTACCAAGGTGGGGAAGAAACTGGGAGTACTGAAATGATCTGCCACAGAGACACAGAGGCACAGAGGGGTACAAATTATCGGAAGGGTTTTGCCACAAAGACGCAGAGGGATATAAAATACTTCCCTGGAATATTAAATGCCACAGTGACACAGAGTAAAAATTTAATTGGAGAGGTGATTCCCAGAAATACTGTCATACGTAGCTGCTATTATTAAAGTGCTTAAATCAAGCAGAGAACACCATGTGAATAATTATGATTAGGGATTATTTATGGAGCAGCTAAATGCAATCACCGAACAAATAATCGGGTGTGCCATAGAAGTGCACAAGAACTTAGGGCCGGGACTGCTGGAATCGATTTACGAAAAGGCGCTCTGTTGTGAACTGGACCTAAGAGGAATAAAACATGAAAGCCAGGTAATGGTCCCGATCCTTTATAAAGGAAAACTGTTGGGGGAACATAGGCTTGATTTGCTGGTCGAAAACGAAATAATAGTTGAAATAAAGGCCGTGGAGCGCCATGAACCGGTTTTCAACGCTCAGCTTCTTTCGTATCTAAAGCTAACTGGTAAGCATCTCGGTCTTTTGGTTAATTTCAATGTTCCTGTCTTGAAAAATGGTATTAAAAGAATAATCCTCTGAGTCTCTGTGGCGAAGGGGAAACAAGAGTGAAATAAATCCTCTGTGCCTCTGTGTCTCTGTGGCAATACTTGGTTACCACAATAGTAAATCTCAGATCCTCTGTGGCGAAAGGTAAACTATGATCTTCAAAAAATCATACTCGTTCATAATTCTGCCGCATCATGGCGAGCACGGGAAGTCGGTGTTCTTCCACTCTTGGTGGCTAAATGCCATTTTGCTGGTAACGGTAGCATCGGTGGGTATCTCCGGATTTTTTATCGCCCGGCACTACCTGTTCCATTACAAACTCAAGACGGCCTTCGAGCCCACATTCAAGGAAAATAAAATATTAAGGACCGAGCGGAAAAGCTACGACCATGTCAAGGATTCACTGGCCAGCGACATCTCGTCGCTCCAGAGACAGCTTCGTAAAGAGCGCAGCAATTATCTGGCCTCGGTGGGGAACCTGGCCCGGCAGGTGGACAACCTGCGCAAACTGGCGGTCAAGGTCAAGATACAGGCCGGATTCAAGACCGCCAACATCGTGGAGGAGGGCGAGGCGGCCGGCGGACCGGAATCGCCGATCAGTCTTGGCAGGTATGATCTCAATCTGCCGATTGAGACCGCCCAGCTGGAAACCAGGGTCAGCCCCGATATTTTTCAACAGATTGAAGAGCTTAAAAAAATTGACGGTTATCTGGAGACCAAGGAATGCCTGCTTTCGGCCACGCCCGAACTGGCGCCGCTATTCGGTAAGATGACATCCACCTTCGGGATCCGCAGGTGGAGACGGAGCGGGCACTCGGAGAACCATTACGGGCTGGACATCGCAGTGCCCCGGGGCACCCCGGTAAGCGCACCGGCCGAGGGGGTGGTGACCATCAGGAGCCGGGTGGGGGATTACGGCAACCTGGTCGAGCTGGACCACGGGACCGGCTATACCACCAGATTCGGGCATCTTTCCCGGTTCAACGTGGAGATCGGCGACCGCGTCATAAAAGGCCAGGTAATAGGGTATGTGGGCTCCACTGGGCGTTCCACCGGTCCGCATCTGCATTATGAAGTGCGGATGAACGGCACCCCGGTCGATCCCATCGGCTATATGGGAGATCTGGGAGAATAAGCCAGGAAGATAATCAAAGCCCCGGCGTTTTATACGCTGGGGCTTTTGTCATTTATGGAGTTCTGCTGTCACATATATTTGACAAAACCCGATAATTTAAAACATTAATATTTTATAATTATCAACGCAACATAAAGGAAATCAACACGATATGGGTTTGATATTCTATTGGCATGCTCCATGCTTAATATACTATTGGAGAGAGAAAAATGAAAAAGCATGTCAAAATAATAATGATCGCGACCCTGATGATAAGCACAAAATTAGCTTTCGGTCAGACGGTTGCTTTATTGACCCCCAGCGACATCTCCCGGACCGTTAATGTGTCGGTAAGCGTGGCCAAAAAGGCCCGGATCGAAATTCTGAGCGCAACAAATATTTTAAGTGTCAGCATCGAAGATAAAACCAGGGGATATGTTGATCTGCCGAAAGCCATTGTTCTAAAAGTGTGGTGCAACAGCATTGATGGCGCTAGGGTAATGGGGCAGATAGATCCTTCAAGCAATGAGATAAAAGGGAAGATGCTGTACAGGCTGTCCGGCGAAAAGGGTTTCCATGAAGCCAATGGGAGCTTGCACGATATATACGAAAGTTATAAGATCGAGAGAGGCTCTAAAGTTTCATTGGATATAAGATATCTATTGGCCGACAATACGCCGGCTGGCGACTACCAATTTGAAGCTTCGTTTGTGGCCGAGCCCAAATGATCATGACTTTTATTGTCCGCTATCAGGGGCTATGAATCGAATATAAAATAGAGGTGAAAAATGTAACAGCTGAGGAAGATAAGAATATGTCCTTAGCTGTTCTGCTATAGCGCTGGGCTGGGTAGTGCTTGACAAAGCAGCCTAAAATGATATATACTACAATTACACAAAGGCCTTATTTTATCATTTTGGGCGATTAGCTCAGCTTGGTTAGAGCGCCTGCTTTACACGCAGGAGGTCGGGGGTTCGATCCCCTCATCGCCCACCATATTGACACCAGAGCTTGGCAGAAGCCCCGATAGCGGAGCGTATCGGGGCACCCACTACGAATTGACGCAGGGGTCGCCCCGATTTATCGGGGTCATCGCCCACCATATTGACACCAGAGCTTGGCAGAAGCCCCGATAGCGGAGCGTATCGGGGCACCCACTACGAATTGGCGCAGGAGGTCGCCCCGATTCGTTGAGGTTATTGAGTACCACTCTATATGCGCTCACTATTCAGTTTTTGTTATGAAATTCGATATTTTTGTATTAGATATGATAATATAAAAGCACAAAATTGCAAAACGCAAGACGAATATTTGCACTTAAAATTTCGGACAAATTGATTCACAAACATATTGTATGTGCCTGGAAGCAAAAGCACAAAATGTAGTATACAAAAACAATGGGCTAAATGGAATAATAATTGCATGCAATTATTGTTAAGACAACAAGTTGAAAAATAATTAACAACTTAATAAGGAGGTAGATCCATGAAAAAACTTTTGCTTGCCAGCTTAGTAGTTGTCCTGTTTGCCGGGATGGCAATGGCCCAGCCTGCGGACTTAACAGCCGATGTGAATGTACAAGTAACTGTCAACGGCGTTTGGTCAATTACGTTGGATGTGGCAGCAGTTGATTTTGGCACCTTGGAGCCGGGTGATATTGCAACGCCGGCAAACGTGGTTGCAACCGTAAGGTCGAATCAAAAGATACCTTGGGGTTTGCAGCTTAACAAAGATCGGGATCTGACTAATGATGTCGCTTTGGAATCGATCCCGTCCGCCAATTTCACTTATACTGGAGGTGGACCTGGAGCCGGCCTTTGGACTAATGGAGAGTTCTTTTTAGCGCCGACCACCGCTTATCTGTGCGCCGCCACCGAATACAAGGTAGCAGCCGGGCTTGCATTGACAACCACTCTAAACTTAACCATCCCTGCACCTGCGGCTGCCGGCCTGTATACCAACGTCATTACCTATACTTTGACCGCCACCCCGTAAGCTGGCACTTCAACAAGGCGGGGCATCACTTATTTAAGGGGTGCCCCGCTTTTGACTTTAAATTTAGGCCCCGATAATAATGAAAAATATCACTGCAATAATACTTATAATCCTTTTATCCGTATCCTTTGCTTTGGGCCAGGGGGCACTTTCCATAAACGTTTGGCCATCCAGGGTGGACATTAGCGTTGTGCCGGGTGAGAGCCGGACCGGAGTTATCAGCGTAGATAACAAGGGGAAGGAAAAAACCCAGGTATTATGTTATATTACTGATGTCGGAATGGATATATACGGTGAACTTCTTTTTCCCGAGGGAGGAACTCTGGCCACATCAT
The DNA here is from genome assembly GCA_020053305.1 of Candidatus Edwardsiibacteriota bacterium. Lineage (GTDB taxonomy): Bacteria > Edwardsbacteria > AC1 > AC1 > EtOH8 > UBA2226. The sequence goes on from JAGVNJ010000043.1 coordinate 24,171, forward strand.
GCGAATCCTGGTTTTTGGTCAATCCGGAAAATTTCTTTCTTTCTCAAGGTACCAACCAGAAGATCCGTTATACTTTAAAGGTTCCGGATAATGCCTCGGGAACCTATCTGGCATCAATTTTTTTTCATACCAAGCCTCAGGAAGGGGCCAAGAACAGCGGCAGCCGTTTATCAGTCAGGGTTGGCACCCTGTTCGTCATCAATGTTGCCGGCACCGGGCACAAGGATGGGGAGTTGAGCTCGCTATCATTGCACAATACGGTTAAAGCCACCACCGCCCAGGTAGAACTGGGGGTTTTAAATAAAGGGAATGTTCTGATCCGTCCCAAGGGTACGGTGGAAATAAAAACCAATGATGGCTGGACGGTTGACAAATTAATCATTAATGATGATAATCAGGCGGTTTTGCCAAATTCCGAGCGAATCTTTAGGATCCCGCTTGTCAACATAAAACCCGGTAACTATAATCTAGTTGCCATGGTGGATTACGGAGGGGCCGAGATTTTATCCGGAGAGACCATGGTCAATCTGGTGGCGACAGAAGTCCCCCGGCACGACTGGCCGATACCGCAGTCGAAAGGCCCAATAAAAATCTCCGGCAAAGCGGCCAAGCCGATAGAGCCGGTGGTCAAGCTTTCTCCCGAGGAGATAAAAAGCCTTTATAGTCTGGCCACCAAGCAATATACGGCAGGAGATTATCAATCTTCTTTGTCCACCTGGCAGAAACTTTTAAAAGCCGATCCTGGAAATACCACCGCCAGAAAGAACATGGAACGGACCAAAACCAAACTGGACGCCTTGAAAAAAATAAAAGGTTAGATGCGCAACTTTCTTAAAATCATATTTATACTGCTGATAACCGGCCCTGCCTTGACATGGGCTGCGGAGCAGCTTTATTTTACCTATGGTTTTGAGGAGGGCAATAGCTTGATCGGGCAATACTACGGTCAGCAGGAATACCGCCATACCCTGAAAAGTGCTTTGGAAAAGAAAATGGACAATTTTAAGCTGTTGTCCGAATTCTCAATGTATTACAGCAGCCTGGACCAGACACACCTTCAAACCGTCAGGCTGGCATTCAATCAGATATCTTTCGGCCACAGCCTGCTCAATGTAGGCTTGGGGGATAACAACCCTAACCTACCCTACAATGCCGGTCTCTGGAATAACCGCCTACGGGGCGCCAGTGCCGATTATCAGTATAATAATTTAACTGCCGGAGTATTCGGGGGAACCCCCTCGGACCTTTATCGGGAAAGCGCTTCATTAAGCAGCCGCAATGTGCTTGGTTCATACTTGGGTTATAAACCGGCCAATTGGTTTTCCGAAAAGATATTCATCTATAAGGAATCCAGCAGCCTGTCTGCCGACTCCCTTTACCGGAAAGCAACCGGGTTTGGCCAGCAGATGGATATAACGATGTCCCAGGGCTTAAGTATAATGATGGCTACGGCCTGGAAGAAACGCCAAGAGGAGAGAACCGGAGTGATCATTTCCCGCTCGGCTCCTTGGGTTTCTACCAATATCTCCTGGACTGCAAAAAAATACAGTTTCTCAGCCGGCCTGGACTTTCTGGGAGCCAATTTCCGTCCGCTACAGACCAAGAATTATTACGGCCCCAGGTTTTACGCCAGCTGGAAGCCCAATGAGATATTCGGGCTGGACGGCAGATTCATCAACTATAATGCCGACGGCGACACCCTCTATCCCATGATCACCAATACCTGGGGAGCGGGCTCCAGTTTCAAATTATCAAATCTTCCCTCTCTGAAGGTCGGCTATACCAACCGAGATAACAAAATTAACTGGGGCGGGCCTAATGCCAGACGTTATGTTTCCGATGGACAAACGATAGAATTAAGCCAAAAGTTTAACCAATTGGAAATGAAATTCAAATACCAGGTTGAAAACCGGGAAGAGAAAATATATCAGTCAATGGATGCCACCAGGCACCTCTGGATGGTAAAACCGCAGTACCGGTCCCAGCTGGCCACTTTCTGGCTGAGCGGGGAATTTGACCGGTGGAGCGATAACCGGAAGATAGCCTCCGGATATTACAACCGCTACCGGGCCGGAGCCAATGCCGGATTGTGGAGCGGCAGCCGGGCCATTGTCGAAATCGGATTCAATCACCGGGTCGACCAACACGATAGAAATAACACAAGCTTAATTGCCAGCCTGAATTTGAAATTCAATCTTTCGAAAAAATATTTGCTGGACCTCTCCTGGTGGAACGAGAACAATATTGCCCAGGATACCGGCTTCTTCTACCTGTGCGACAGGTCGCGGCTGGGTCTTTTCATTACCAGAAGGATCGACATCTCCGGCAACGATATGGAGGGGTTGGTATTTCTGGATGCCAACAAGAATGGCCTTCAGGATGCCGGGGAATTCGGATTGCCCGGGATAATCTTGAATCTATCCAATGGTAGGAAGACCATCACCGATGCCAGGGGCAAATATTCCTTTACCAATATCAACAGCAGCAACCCAACCATTAAAATAGACCTGGCCACCCTTTCGGCCGAATACAACATCATAGGCACTGGGGAGAAGCAGGCATCCCTGGGGGGTTGGAGGTCCACCCTGGTCAATTTTACCGTTTCGGCCCTGGGCGGAATCAAAGGGCGGATATTTGTGGACAACAACAATAACGGGGTTTTTGACGGGGACGATTACGGAATGTCCGGGGTTATGGTTATAATACAGCCCTCCAATACCGCTGCAATTTCCAACGGTGGCGGCATGTTTCGCATCACTAATGCTCCCACCGGTCAGCAAACTCTGAACATTGATCTTAACAGTATTCCACCGGATTATGAGCTAAAAAGCGAACCTTCCCGGTTGATAAACATTAAGCAGGGGGAAATATCAAACCACCTGGAATTTGCGGTGGTGAAAAAGATCCGGCCGGTAAAGAAAGTGGTGTTCGGAGGAGTCAGCACTATAAAAATTGACACCACTCCCAAGACGGAAGCGAAACCGAGATTAGCCGGAAGCGAAAAGCAAGCAGAGAAAGCGATTAAACAGCAGGATAGGGTCAGCATTAAAGCCAAAGAACCGTCAACGCCGAAGTTATCAGCGGCCGAAATTGATGCCCTGTACAAGGAAGGCACCAAGCTGTTCAGCTCCGGGGATTATCAGGGGGCCTTAAGGATCTGGCAGAAAATATTGACAGCAGATCCGGGACATAGCCAAGCTAAAAGAAATCTGGAAAAAACCCGACAAAAGCTGGAGGCTTTGAAAAAAGCAAAAGGATAATAAATTACTTAACAAAAGCGACTCTATCGAAGATAGAGTCGCTTTTTTATGTGCAAAATTTTAACATAAATTGCAAAATATTATATTTAAGCGTGTAGTTTTTGCATTTTAATTTTGGTATTCATTAAGGGATTACTATCCCAAAGTCAATAGTTTATCATAACTATAATGCTTCCATAGTCTTAAATTGATATCAGCAAATCCCTGATTATTAGGCATGGAATTTGAATGATGTATAGTTAAGTAAACACAGTAAACGGCGAGTATTTATGAAAAAGATATCACTGGTAATAATACTTTTCAGTCAGATATTATTTATAAGACAAACTCTGGCCGCGGATAATTCTTTCATCCTTAAATATCCCGTCTATATATCCGGCCAGGCAACCTCCGGCACCGGGAATCCCTTTGCCGTTCTGGTGGGAATTGTCCCGGATACCACCGGCGAGAAATTTGTGGGGAGGTGCCGCATCGGCAGTTCCAGCAGCAACGCCGGGAACAATCATTTCCACTGGCTTGATAGCACAGCGTGGCGAACCGCGTACCGTAATACCTGGGGCAATGACAACTCATGGTATATTGATTCTAAACGCACCGTAACTGCAGATTCAGGGGAAACCACAAAGGTTTGGTATGTTTCCAAATGCGATACAACGCCACAATCTCAATATATCATGGCCAGAGTTCAGAGACTGATTAACGATAGCGTTAATAGCGGAAGTAGCCGAGATTCGCCCCGCCAGCTACTGAACGTGATGGATATCTCCACCCAGGGCGCCTGGATGGAGGGCCATATCTACGGCGATCCGTCATACGCTACGTCGCTTTCGAATTATGTTGTTCTGGCCTACCGGGCGGATACCATCGTCGGTTCCTACATCACCGAGAACAACTATGTTGTCGAAGGATACAATTCCGGCGATCCCGGCTATATCATGTTCACGGTCCCGGCCGGGACCATCGACTCATTCAAGGTCAGGGACATGTCCGACAACCCGGTCAATTTCTACGTAAAAAGCACTCCGCCCTGGACCATCACCGCCGGTGACACCATAAATTTCGACATCCTGCCCAATGTTCCCACCATCATCTATACCTCTCCGGCAAATAATACCGCCAATGTCGCGATAAATTCTCCCATCAAGATCGGGTTCAACAAGGCCATCAATCAGTCCAGCTTTGCCTACAGCTGCTCCACCGGGGCGGCAGGCTGGTTAGTGTCCTGGAACGGCACCAGTGATACTGCCACCCTTACCCATGATAATTTCAACTATGTGACCACTTATAAAATCCAAGTTACTGCGGCCAAGGACCTTTCCAACAACGATCTGGTTCCGGGACCCAAGCCCAACCCTTTCCGCTTTGCCACCCAGCCGGATCCGGCCACCATACCCTTAAAAATAATCTGCCTGGATGTCGGCCAGGGAGACGCCACCTTGATTTTATCACCCTCCGGAAAATCGTTGTTGTTCGATGCCGGCGAGACCGGCAAGGGATACGGCAAGGTATGGCCTTTTTTGAGGGACAGCATACAAACCCATCACCTGGATTATACCGTGGTCAGCCACTACCATGAAGACCATGTCGGGGGGATGGACGAGGTGATCGACAGCCTGGGAGGCAGGGATTCCATCTTAAGCTGGGGTTATGACCGGGGTGGAACCTACGCCACGCAATCCTTTACCGATTACACTACTATTTTGGGCGCCAAACGAAAGACCATAGGATTGAACCAGGTAATTGACCTGGGCTCCGGCGTGAGCGCCAAATGCGTGGCGGTCAACGGCCAGACCCAGGGCGACAACATCACACCTTCCGATGAGAACGACTACGGGGTGGGGCTGCTGATACAATACGGCGGGTTCAGGATGATTGTGTCCGGCGATATGGGGGGATACAATTCGGGCGGATATAAGGATGTGGAATCCATCCTGGCTCCCGACATCGGCAAGGTCTCAGTGCTGCATGTCAACCATCACGGCTCGCAATACAGCAGCAACCCCACCTGGATAACCACCCTGGACCCCAAGGTTTCGGTCATCTCGGTGGGAAACAACGGTTATGGTCATCCCACCCAGCTGGCACTGGACCGGCTGTGCAACGATCCCGGGGCAAATAATTATATCTACCAGACGGAGCTGGGATCGGGCGGCACCATTCCCGCAGGCCGGGGGGAAATGGTGGGCAGCAACATCTGGATAGAGGTGACGGCCGATACCTTTACCGTCAACAGCAGAGACAGATATCCCAATCCGGTGCAGCTTTCTTTTTTATCCATCTATGCCGATGCCCAAGGGCGGGGCGAGGTCAAATGGCGCACCGAGAGCGAAAAAGACTGCGACAGATGGGAAGTTGAGCGGACGGATGAAACATTTGTCGGGTATGTCAAGATCGGGGAAACAGCCGGGAACGGGACCACCAACCAGCCTTCGGAATATTTATTTACCGATCCCCATCAGCTGCCAGCCGGGGATTATTACTACCGGATCGCCCAATATGATTTTTCGGGCCGGATAACTTATTACGGGCCGGTAAAATTATCACTGGATGGCGGCGGGCCGCTGCCTGCCAAGTTTAAGCTTGGAAATAACTATCCCAATCCGTTCAGTCAGGCCACAGTTATCAGTTATCAGGCGGCAAGTGGAGGGCCGGTAAATTTATCAATCTACAATGTGGCCGGACAGTTGGTAAGGACACTGGTCAATGATAACCGGGAGAGAGGGAAGCATCAAGCGGCCTGGGACGGCAGGGACAGCGCGGGGAAGACCCTTCCCAACGGGGTTTATCTGCTGCGGCTGTCGGCCGGAGGCGCCAGCGGTATACGAAAAATGATGCTGATAAGATAAGCCATATCTGCACTGAAAGGCGCCGATGTAATATCGGTGCCTTTTTATTTCATAATTTTTCTTGACAGTTTAATAATATTTGACTATACTATAAATGATATAAACCCTAAAGTGATAATGAACAATACCTTAAGAATAACAATCGGGCTGGTGTTGACAGCCGCTGTATTGGGCCTTTCCTATTGGGCAAATAGGCCTGCCGGAAAAAAGCCCGGCGCCGGCCAGCCCGACGAGCTGGAGATCCGCTCCGAACTGGTGGCCAAGAACCTGGCCCGGGTGGTCTCGGACCCCTTTGCCAACCAGGACGATCTGGCCTTATCCGAGATCATCGCCCAGACCAAGCAGGATTATTCCGAGGTCTCCGGCATCTATATAGCCAATCTTAAGGATGCCATAGCAGCGGCGAACGATGAGGACCTGGTGGGACAGAGTTTACCACTTCCGGCCGGCATAAAAAAGCTGGCTGGGGAACCGATATTGGTCCAAGCGGCAGGGAATCCCAAATCTGACGACCCGGTGTACTGGGCCGCCGCCCCGATATTGCTGGGGCGGGAGAGGATCGGCAGCGTCTATATCCAGCTTAAAGGCAGGGCCAAGACAACAGGGGCGATTAAAACTCCGCAGTCCATCTATATCCTGGCCGGCCAGGCCGCTGTGCTGGCGCTGATGATTCTTTTAATGATCTTCGGCCCCAAATCGAAAGCGGCCGAGGTTTCCACCGAGGCCTTCGACAAGCTGGAACAGAAGAAAAAAGATATCGAGAAGGATCTGGAGAACAAGCGCAAGGATCTGAAAAAGGTGGAGGCTGAGGCGGGTGACCATAACCGCTGGCTGGAGATGTTCCGCTCCGAGGAGAACGACCTGGCCAGTCAGGTTAAGAAACTACGTGAGGAACGCGGGCAGATGGACGGCCAGCTGGATGAGGGGCGCAAACAGCTGATAGAATTCGAGACCCTGCTTAGGGAAAAACAGACCAAGCTGGAGGAAGTAAGCAACCATTTATCGGACCGGATACAGGAGGGCATCGAACTGGACAAGAGGCTGGAGCGGATCCAGCACCAGGAGTCCGAATTGAATCAGCGGATGCTGGAATTGAAGAAGGGCGAGGAGAATCTGGCCCAGTGGCTCAAGCAGTCCAAGACCGAGGTGCAAAACCTGGTGCAGTTCATCGCCGAGAAACGGGTGGAGGAGAGCGAACTGGAGCAGACCATCGAGGAGAGACAGCGGCTCAACGCCGAATTGGAGGAAAGGGGCCAGCAGATGCAGTCCCAGATCGCAGAACTGGCCAGCGTCTGCGAACAGTGGAGCGCCGAGCATGAAAGGCTCTCCAACGAGGTCTCCGAGAAACAGCAGAACCTGACGGCCATCATGCAGCTGCTGGAGGGCTCCCGGACCAGGTTGGAGAAGCTTCAGAAACAGGGATCGGGGGTGTCCTCCTCATGAAGGACTATTATTCACTGCTGGGCGTCCGCCGTGAAGCCAGCGCCTCGGAGATCACGGCAACCTACCGGAACATCCTGAGGGAAAAATTTCAGGAAGCAGGATATAGTTTCCTTTTTTCCGACGTTACCCAGGCCTATCGCACTCTGTCCAACCCCCAAAAGCGCAAGGACTATGATCTGCTGCTGCAAAAGGTGGTGGGCAAATACTTAGTGCAGAATCCCAATAATCCGACCCCGGCCGATAAGAAATATCAATCCGGGCTGAATGCCATAGAGCAAAAGAGGTTTCAAACAGCGGTTGATTTCTTTACCCAGGCTATAAAAATCGACCCCGAGAAAAGTCATTTTTACAGCCAGCTGGGACTGGCCCTGGGGATGTTCAATGGCCGGCTGGCTGAGGCCGAAAGATACTGTAAAAAGGCCATAGATCTGGAGCCCGACAATCCGGAGCTGTGCTACAATCTGGGTTTTCTTTACCAGCGGCATAATCTCGTGGAAGCCGCGCAGCAGGCCTTTCTGCAGGCCCAGCAGGCCGAGCAGAAGCGATGGGGGACTGTCTTCAGCCAAGGCAACGCTGTGATCGAATTGCAGTGGAGTGAAGATGAGGAGGAACTAATAAAAGATAAGGAGCCTCTCAAAGAAGAATTGCCGGAAGCAATCGAGTCCGAAGAGACGGTGGAAATGCCGGGGCCGGCAAAGGGAAATGAAACTGTCGAAACGCCCACCGAAGCCGAAATAACAGATGATTTCGAGGAGCCGATCATATTAAATGACGGACCTTCGATGGAAACAGCAGATACCGAATTAGCGACTGAAAAAATAAATCCCGAAAGCATTCCGGAAAAGAGTCAAGCCGAATCGGAAATAACTTCTGAGCCAATTTCAACCGAAGAGGCTGAACCAGACGACCAGATCATCATGGCCCAGATAATAGACGGCGACCAGGAGTATCTGTCCGCTTCAGAGCCGGAGAGGGAAAAGACTAATGCTCCTGAAATCATACCAGAGATCAGGAACGAACCCGCCGGTTCAGAAACTGAGCCCCAAAAGGGCCTGGAGATAGTCTCCAATGCAGTAGATGATGCCGGCCCGGATAAGGAAACTTTAACAGGGTCTGATCCGGTGGAATCCAGAGGGCCCGAATGGGAACATTCCCAGGCAGAAGGTGATGTTGATTACGGGGTGGTGGTGGACGCTGTTTCACCCCAGGCTGGACCGGCAGAGGAATCCGGCCGGGATGATCCCATACTCAAGGATCTGGCATCGTTGGAGGCGGAACTGGCCGAGGTGGATGCTTCCTCCGGCATAGGTTCCGGGGATAACGGGCTTCTTATGGAGATGGAGTCTCAGCATGGCATTATCGGCCAGGACTCTTCCAAAGAATCCGCAGTATCGGACAGACCGCGTCCGCCGTCCGAAAAAACAGACGAACCGGAGAGCGCCAGCCTGGATGATCTGGAGGACGAGGCCTTGAGCCTTCTGCGGGAATTGGGGCTGAATCCCTCCGAATATGCTCAGGATGATACTGGGGAAGAGAACCCGGAGGGCGCCAAGCAGGAAGCCGTGCCGGATGACGCTGTTGAACAATCCGATTCTGGCGATAGCGAAGCGGAGCCGGACCATGACGATCTGGAGGAATTGAATAAGATCGAAGAAATGGAAAGGAAGATGGCCGAGGAGCTGGAGCGATTGAAGCAGGAGCGGGAGAAGCTGAAGAAACGGAAAAAGAAAAAGAAGTAAATTAGGCGTTTGCCGGGTTTTTGCCCTTGCGTATGAAAGCGCAAGGGGTTTTTATTTTGCGGGGAATGAACCCTATATCCCCCCCCCCCCAGTATTAAAATTATACTTGACAAAAATACGCAATAATGTTATCGTTAACCGGTATGAAAGGACAGTATATTATGAAACGCACGCTTGTATTTGTAGTTCATATTTTAGCATTGGCAATTCTGCCGGCTGTGCCGGCAGGAGGGCAAACCACCTACAACCTTGATATTATTTGGCATTGCCCCAAGCCGGATACCTTCCCGTGGCGTCTTTGGGGCTATTCAATTGCAGCGGGTGATTTTAATGATGATGGTAATATTGAAATTGTTACATATACAACAAAAGGGAACGTGTCGCAAGCGAGAAGTTGGAAAAAATATTGTTATGAAAGCAACCCTTTGGATACAATTCCTGAGATAATAATAAACGACTCCCTCAGAAGTGCAAGTCCACCGGCAATGTGTTCGGGTGATTTTAACGGAGACGGCATAACGGATCTGGCCATAACCGATCCTATCGGCTGGGACACACTGGGCCGGGTTGATATATATTACGGCAAGAGTTCATTTGATATGATACCCGACACGGCCATACATGGCCCGCCTTCCGCCTGGGGAAGTGAATTTGGTCGGGCCATAGCCAGCGGCGATGTAAACGGCGACGGTATAGACGATCTGATTGTGGGGGCCTATTGGGGCGGCGGGGTGTTTGTTTATTATGGTGATACCTTGGGCATACATACCTCCCATGATGTCCGTTTACGAAGCCAATACAGCGAAAACTTCGGTCTTACTGTTGCCAGCGGCGGGGACATGAATGGCGACGGATATGATGAAATTGCAGTGGGCGCACCTTGGAATCCCGAAAATGTGGGCGGCGGGAAGATTTATATTTACCAAGGGGGAAACCCAATGGATACCATCCCTGATGCCTGGATGTTTGGAGAGAATAGTGGGGCACAGTTGGGGGGATGGAGGTTTGCTATAGTTCCAAATAACAATGGAACTTATGCCAATGGGTGGTGGGGTTCCCCTGATTCACCAAAACCAACGCCATCAACTGGAAAACAATATTGGCTTTTTGGCGGGAACCCGATAGATAATGATTATGATTTATCCGCCGTGGGCAATTATTATAACAGTTGTATAGGATATTGCAGCGGATTTGCCGGAGACGCTGACAATAATGGTTATGGTGATTACATAGGCGGGACGCCATACGAGGGTAATTATCGGGGAGTGACCTACCTTTGGCTGGGCAGTAGTAATATTAAAAATTACTGTTATGGTTCAATAGCCGGGTTGGATTCCGGGTTGATTAATGGACGATCAATGAATTTGGGCGGTACTGTATTCCCGGTGGGGGATATTGATAAATGTGGTAGTGATGAATTTGCTGTGGCCAACTATTTTGGCGATACCTTACAGGCCATCTGGATTTGCAAATATACCGGACCGTCGGGGGTCGAACAGGGAACAGATGACGGTTTACGGATAACAGGGTTTAAGCTGTTTCCAAATGCCCCCAATCCGTTCAGCTATCGAACAACCATCAAATACCAAATAACCAAATCTCAAATGGTGAGCTTAAAGGTTTACAACATAACGGGGCAATTAGTGCGGGTGCTTGTCAATGAAGATAAGAAGGTGGGAAGATACGAGATTGTGTGGGATGGCAGGGACGACAGGGGTCAACGGGTTTCCAACGGGGTTTATATTTATAAACTTAACACAGGGGGAAAAAGCATGGCCCAAAGGATGACATTTATAAAATAGGGCTTTTCAAAATCTTGGTTCTAAGGGCTGGGAACAATCACAATTAACCGTAAACTTTATACTCAAAGGAATCTTATGAAAAAGATAACCTATGTTATGCTTATGGCTGGGTGCTTAATAGGTTTTGCAGTCAGTTCGGCCATGGCGCAGGAAGCAGTAACAAAAGAAAAGTGGGTGCAGGAGGGCGTCCCCACAACCGAGAACCTTAACGATGTCTGCGCGATAGACGCCAATACTGCCTGGGCGGTGGGGGATGGAGGCATTATATTAAAAAGACACGCTAACGGCTGGTGGGAAAGAATAGCTGAATATGAATATAGCTATCAAATTTATAATTTTAACGGAGTTCATGCCCTTAAAAGCAATCCAAATTATGTCTGGATTGTGGGAGTGAACAGGGCTGACGGGAAGGGGGTTTTGCTTAAAACCATAAACGGGAACAACGAAATGCCAACTTGGGATGTTGTCACGGATATTTATCAATCCCTCCCCACCGCGTTCAAGACGGTTAAATTTTATGATCAATTAAAAGGTTATATATCTGGCGAAAATGGCACGATACTTTATTCAGCAGACGGCGGCGGCAGTTGGGCCCGCAAGCCTTCCCCGCCCACCTGGAACAGTTATGACAACAGCGACACCCGCGATACCTTAACGGTGGGTTATAATTCATTCTGGCTTGACCCGGCGAATGCCGCCAATGTGTGGGCCAGCGGCGACAACTTCGGCACGATGGTTAATACCTTTAATTCCGGCCTTACCTGGGATACCACCGGCAGCCGCCCATTTGACAAGGAATATGAATTCCCTCAGACTATTACTCATCAGCCATATGGGACAAAATACCCTAATTGGGGATGCGATGGCATTAACATGTCCTCGTTCTACACCGGCCTGGGTTTTGGCAGAGTGGGCTACACAACGAATGGCGGAAATACATGGCAAACCCAAACTGATGCGTATAAATTTCCCGATACGACATATTGGGTTAAAGATGTGGCGGTCGGGGGAAATGACTTATGGGCAGTTGGAACAAATGGCGTTATCCAAAAATTCCCGAATCGTGATATGAATGCCGGGACAATGGTGGCCAGACAAGATTGGGGTGGTAATTTAAATTCTATAAGCATGTGCTCTGACGGCAAAAGCGGTTATGCAGTGGGTGCGAGCAGTATAATAATGAGGGGAACCATCAGTGCCTACTATTATCTTGCGCCGCCTGAAATAATATGGGATCCAGAACATTCAAGCCGATATCAAGTAAAAGTATACAGGCCGGGCCCTGCCAGCAGTGTGCCATCATGCCTGATTAAAGTATTTATCACCCAAAATGATCCGGCACATGTAGATGGACCTTTTTATACCTTTGAACAACGCTTATTTTTTGATGATAGTCGGCTGTTTGAGATATTGTCGGATTACACAACGCCTAAAGGTGGCGATCTGACATTATATTATCAGTACGTTGTTTCTTATGCTGATGGTCGTCAGGATGAATCACCCTGGAATGCTTCAACAGGGAATTATGGAAATGCAGATATGAGCATTTCTATTGACCCGCCAACCATTACTAGTGCCACTTCAGTAAACGAAGGTTATGATTCGTATAGTATAAAACTTGAGTTTACACCGCCTTCGGATATATCAAAAATATATTGTTATTATATATATAGGTATTCGGCTCTTGAGCCGGTGCCTAAACATATTGGGGATGCATATCCCTCCTATACCGAGTTTTGGGACAGAAGTATCATGAAGGGCATAGAATATAATTATTTTATCAGATCAAGACACGGATCTGATATTGCCTATTCGCCAGGTGGTGAAGATGTTCCACTTAAAGGCTGGCAATCTCCGCGTTCCACTAATATAGTGTCATGCACGGTCACCGACAACACAGCCCCGGCCCAAGTTACCGGTTTAACTTCATCGTATAATGTAGGCTTGCATACAGTTACCTTAAATTGGCCGAAATCGCCGGAAAGTGATATTGGCGGCTATTGGATATGTCCGGTTACACTGGATGAGTCGTTTCCGAGCATTGACAATCTGCCGGAAGGCGTGTGGCGTTTAAATTGCAGTTCTCCCATCGATAGGACAACTTGGAATTATCAGTTGCCTGAGGCTTATTGGAGCGGGAATTCACCGGCAGTATGTTTTGCCGTTGCCGCCATGGATAGATCGGGTCATATTGGCCAATGGAGCGAATACGCTTGGCAGGCGACCAAAGTTCTTACCAATTCAAATACAATATTAGCCACCGCCTACAACAACGGCAAACATCTGGTTTACGATGATAAGGGCAGATTGTTCCTGGTTTACGGTTCCGGGGATTCGGTTCTTTACCAGCAATCATGGGACGATGGCATAACCTGGACGCCTTCCTCTGGTTTTGCCTCAGGCGGCACCAAACCGGTACCTGCAATCGGTTATTATGGAACAGACACCACCATGACCTGGAAGGCCGAAACACCCTTGAGCGGCTGGGTTCTGAAATCCGCGAAACGATCCGGAAACGGTTGGCTGCCGGAAGAAACCATATTGGAACAAGCCGGGTGGTATGAGCAGGGCCATACGGTAAGCCCGCCGGCCATGGTCGTCAATAGCGCCGGAACCCATCTGGCCATCGAGCGCAGAGACATGCAAACCATACCCGGCGGTCAAGTAGGTTACTGGGACTGGAAGCTGTTATATGGCTTTAAGCCTGTTGGCAGTTCAACTTTCAGCTGGACGGTGCTGGATACCGCCAGCGGCAGTTGGGACCATACCTGGCCCAACGCTTGTCCCACCATCTGCGTTGACACCAAAGGCGGCGTTCATGTAGCCTGGGATTACGAGGGAGAGATTTATTGGCGGGGTTATGACCCCTATCTTGGCGCCTGGAAGAACAAGATTAACCTGACCAATAGCCCGGATATCTTTTCCGCCGAACCGTCGCTGTCTTTCTACGGAGACGTGCATATAGTCTGGCAGGAGGGCAACGACATTCAACATCGCAAAGGCAACTGGGGCTATCCCCGGTTGGAAAAT
>JAGVNJ010000038.1 GCA_020053305.1 Candidatus Edwardsiibacteriota bacterium
CTGAATATCCAGAAGGAAATCACTAAGAAAATGAAGATTTAATGGATATAATTCCGTGTTTCTAAAATTTCCGTGATTCAGTGGTTAGTTTCTCAGAGGTCTCGTTCAATCGACCACTGTCAGTCGGCCTCGGGCGCGGAGTCCGGGCTGGTTTCTCCTTTTTCCAAAAAGCGGACGCTGTCGGCCCGGATCTCGATGACGGTTCTCTTCTGGCCGGTCTCGGTCTCCCAGGACCGGCTCTCCAGACGGCCCTCCACCATCACCGGGCTGCCCTTGTGCAGGTACTTGTTGACGTTCTCGGCTATGGCTTGCCAGGCCACCACATTGATGAAGGTGGTGTCGTCCTGCCAGCGTCCGGACTGGTCCTTATACTTTCGGTTGACCGCCAGTGAGAAATTGCAGACCGCGCTTCCGTTGGGGGTGTATCTCAGCTCCGGGTCGCGGGTCAGCCGGCCCGACAGCAGGACCCGGTTAAGGGTGGGGATGCGTAATTCGCTCATTTTCGTATCCTTTTAATTGAGCATCTATTCTTTTCAGGGGCAGACAGCATGAACATGATCACACCGGATCAAATCTCCAAATAAATATTACATCCTGTCAAAAATACCGTGGCTTATTTTATCGTCTGAACCTTGCTGAAGCATTTAGCTAATCAATCCCTTTAAATCAAAAGGGAAGGTCGTCGTCGCTTTTGTCCGGAGAGGCCTCCGGCCCGCCGGGCTGTCCCTCGGGGCTGCCGTCGTCCGGGGAGGGCCCGGAGGTTCCGGCGGGCCGTGGCTCCCGATCCAGAAACTCTATCCGGTCGGCCCGGACCTCCAGGGTGCTGCGCTTCTGGCCGTCCTCGGTCTCCCAGGAGCGGTTCTGCATCTTGCCCTCCACCAGCACCGCCCGGCCCTTGGCCAAAAACTGCTTGCACAATTCGGCCAGCTTTTGCCAGGCCACTATGCCCACAAAGGTGGTGTCCTCCTTAAGTTCTCCGGAGACGCTCTTGTATTTGCGGTTGATGGCGATGCTGAAGTTGGCGACCGGGGTCCCGTTGGAGGTCTGGCGGACCTCCGGGTCCTTGGTTAGCCGGCCGATGATAAAAACCCGGTTCAATTCGGCAAGTTTGAGATCAGGCATTGTAACCTCCTAAATTATTCGCTGTCTTTGGCCGGGGCTTTGGCTTCAACCGGAACGGCTTCGACGGGCGCCGGGGTGCTGGTGGCGATATGCCCCTTGATTATCAGGTGCCGCACCACGTTCTCGTTCAGGCGGCAGATCCGGTCCAGGGCCTTGGGGGCGCCGGCCGGGGCGTTGAACTGGATGCACAGATAATTGCCGTCGTGGCGTTTATTGAGAGGATAGGCCATCTTGCGGCGGCCCCAACGCTCCACGTTGACGGTCTGTCCGCCCTGTTCCTTGATGAGTTCGGAGACCTTCTGTATCTCGGTCTCCAGTCCGGCGTCGTCGGTAGCCGGATCCAGAATGATCACTGTTTCGTATGCGTTCAAGGTGTTGCTCCCTAAATGGTTTTCTGATTGATGGAGTTCATGGCCGTTTCCAGGCCTTGGTTAATTATTTTTATTATCGAGTCGGCCGCCCGGGCGGTCATCTCCTTGGCCGCCGGGCGCTCTTGGGCGGTGAACCTGCCCAGCACGAAGTTGCTGGCGTCGCCGGAGGAGGGCAGGGGACCCACCCCCAACCGCAGCCTGGCGAAATCTTCGGTCCCCAGGGAGTCGATGATGGATTTCAGGCCTTTCTGTCCGCCGTGCGAACCCATTACCCTCAGGCGCAGCTGCCCCAGCGGCAGATTGATGTCGTCGCAGACCACCAGCAGCCGGTCAATTTCAAAATTGCGCTCCCGCATGGCCTGTTTGACCGCCTGTCCGCTTAAGTTCATATAGGTCAGGGGCCGCACTAAAAAAAACGGGTGGGTCCGGCCGATGCCATAGCTGAATTTATTTTTGTAACGCCAGGTGATGCCGTCTTCTCGGGCCAGGTGATTGAGCACCGAGAACCCCAGGTTGTGCCGGGTGCCGCCGTATTCCCGGCCCGGGTTTCCCAGGCCGGCTACGCACCAGCTTTTGCTGTCCGGATATCTGTTAGGCATTTTGCGGCCGGCAGGCTATTCAGCCGTTTCCTCGTCCTTCTTGCCCTTGACGATCACCTCGGGCTCCTTGGCCTCTTCGGCGACGACCGGGGCCTCGGCCACGGCGGTCTCCACTATCGGGGGAAGGACCGTGGTGATGACCTTGGAGGGATCGGAGACCACCTCGCCCTTCTCCAGCTTGACATCGCTTACATGGAGGGATTGCCCCACCCTGAGGTGCTGGACATCGAGGGTTATCTGATCGGGAATATCGGCCGGGAGGCAGGTGATCTCCACCTGGTCCAGAATATGCTCCAGTATTCCTCCGCCGTTCTTGACCCCGTCGGGGATCCCGGTCAGGACGATGGGGATCTTCACCTTGATTTTCTCCTTGAGCTGGATCTCCTGCAGGTCAAGATGCAGCAGCACGTTGTGGATGGGCTCGGTCTGGGCCTCCTTGATGATGGCCTTTAGCTCCCTTTTTTCGTCGGCCAGCTGGAGGGTGATGATGACGTTCTCGCTGGAGGCGTGCTTAAACAGCGGCAGGAGGTCCTTGGCGTCGAACATCAACGGAATGGCGGGCTTGCCGTGGCCGTAAACCACGGCCGGTATCTTTCCGTTCTTCCTGAGGGCCTTGGCCTTCTGTTTCCCCTGCTCCTCTCTGCGGTGGGCGATTAAAGTGACTTCATGCATGGTTGGTTTTCTTCCTAATATTAATGGGTTGGCAGTTTATTAAGATCGTTTTACCTGGCATCAATTAAAAAGGCTGCTGACGGACTCTTCGTTGTGGATCCGCTTGATGGCATCGGCCAGGAGCTTGGATATGGAAAGCACCTTGATCTTGGGTATCCGTTTCTCCGGCGGCAGGGGGATGGTGTTGGTCAGCACCACTTCGGTGATAGGGGCATCGGTGATGGATTCTACGGCCGGGCCGGACAACACCCCGTGGGTGGCGGTGGCATAGATGGCTTTCGCCCCGTTCTGCTTCAAGATGCCGGCCACTTCGCAGATGGTGCGGGCGGTGTCCATGACATCATCGACGATCAGGCAGTTCTTGTCGGCCACCTCGCCGATGATGTTCAGCACCTCGATCTTGTTGGGCCCGGGCCGCCGTTTGTCGATGAAGGCCAGGGGAAGGTCTCCCAACCGCTTGGCAAAGGCCCTGGCCCGGTTGACTCCGCCGGTATCGGGGGACACCACCACGAAATCCTGGACCCCCAGCTGCTGGAAATGCTTGATCAGCACCGGCGAGGCATAGAGGTGATCCACCGGGATGTCGAAGAATCCCTGGATGGCCTCGGTATGCAGGTCCATGCTCAGTATCCGGTGGGCGCCGGCCACGGTTATCAAATTGGCCACCAGCTTGGCCGAGATCGGCACCCGGGGCATGTCCTTGCGTTCCTGCCGGGCATAACCGAAATAGGGGATGACGGCGGTGATCCGCTTGGCCGAAGCCCGGCGGGCGGCGTCCATCAGGATCAGCAGTTCCATCAGGTTGTCGGAGGGCATGAAAGTGGGCTGGATGATGAACACATCGGCGCCCCTGACGTTTTCGTTGATCTGGACCCGGATCTCGCCGTCGGAGAACCTTCCGATGGTGCACTCGCCCAGGGCCTGGCCCAGCTCCCGGCCGATATCCACCGATAGGTCGGGATTGGCGGTCCCGGAGAATACCTTCAACTCACCGTTCATTGTTGGATCCTCACAAATACATCTTAAATTACAATGGCTCGGGGGCAGGGACTCTCCGCCTAAGACATCATACTGGGCATAATATGCGGCGGATCCGCCGCCGCTCGGCATTCAACCTTGCTTCAGGCGGAGAACCCCATCTCTTTACGATACTAGAGTTCATTAATCTGGCTCGGGGGCAGGGACTCGAACCCCGGTTCTCAGCTCCAAAGGCTGGTGTCCTGCCAATTGGACGACCCCCGAATATTTTTATATACAGCAACGATGCAGGGGTAAAATAGGAAATCAAAAAACGGGAAATAGGGGCAGCGTCTTCGCGGTTATTAAACCAGGCAACGCGGCAAGTTCTTCACTGGGTAAGGCCATGAATGACCTTATTATCTGGGTTAAGGATGTCTGCTATTTGATACCCTGCTTATGCCAGCCGTGCCAAGGGGAATAAAAAAGTTGACAACAGGCTGCTTGTAATAGTCAAGCTATAAGTAAGCCGCATGGAGATGTTCCCTGCATAACAGCAGGGAACGCGACGACCTACTGTCAACCGTCGGTTTCCCGGTCCGGAAATTTATTTCGATCCAAAGATCAGCGGATTCAGTCTACCGGGGGTTCCTCCCTGGCTGGGGCCGTTGCCCCGCCTTCCTTGAGGGTCTTGTGATATTCATCGAGGATGGCCTTCTCCAGCATCTGGCGGGTCTCGGCGTTGATGGGATGGGCCACATCCTTGTAGGTCCCGTCGGCCATCTTGCGGCTGGGCATGGCGATGAATGGCCCGTTGTTCCCCTGGATGATCTTGATGCCCCTAACTGCAAAGGCGTTGTCGAAAGTCACGTTGGCAAAAGCCAACAGCTTGTCGTTGCCGCCCTGGCGCAGCGATACCCTGATCTCGGTGATCTGCATAGATGTTTTACCTTCCGTAGCCGATGTTAGTAGTTGAGTTATTTGGATTGGTTCGGTATAAATCTATCGAATTATTTTCCCGAGGGTACGCTGTGTGCCAGAAAACTGCCGGACCAGATCTTTGAAATTTTACTATAACCTTTTTCGGCCGAAACGGCATCGGGGAACAGGCCGAAAACAGAAGAGCCGCTGCCGGACATCATGCTGCCCAAAGCTCCGGCTTTCAGCAGATCGGCTTTTATTCTGGAAATCCGCGGATGACGGGGGATGACCGCCGGTTCAAGGTCGTTGATCAAATGCCTGGATACATCAACAGCGGGTTTGCCCAGTCCGCAGGATTTCAAAAGCATTTTACTAAATTTATGCCCTTTTGTCAACCTGTTTTTTGTTTTTCGATGATTTTTATAAGCCCAGGCGGTGGACACCGGAAATCCCGGATATACTAAAACGAAATGGTATTTGCCCGGACATCTCCGGCCCCTTACCTTTTCGCCCCTTCCAGTGACATGGGCGGTGCCGCCCTTTAAAAAGAAGGGGATGTCCGATCCCAGGGATTGAGCGGCTTTCTTCAGGTCGGCCGGGGACAGCTCTTCCATGCGCCACAGTTTTTCAAGCCCCTGCAGGACCGCCGCAGCGTCCGATGATCCGCCGCCCAGACCGGCCCCGATAGGGATGTTCTTCTTCAAGAGAATATTTGCCCCGAATGTCTTTTTGTCGGGGTGTTTTTTCAGCGCCAGGTTCCTAAGTGTCAGGGCTGCCCGGTATGCCAGGTTGGAATCATCGGTCGGCAGTTTGGGATCATCGCATTTGAGAACTATTCTGCCATCCCGACGGGGGGATAGGGTCAGCTCGTCATGGAGAGATATGCAGTGAAAGACGGAATCGATATCATGGTATCCGTCGGGGCGCTGGCCCAGGATCTTCAGGGTCAGGTTGAGCTTGGCGTAGGCTTTTATCTTCAATTTGTTCATGACTTAATTGTAGCATAAGGGGCAGGATAAACTCAATTGAAATGTTAAAAACTTTTGGGAACATGCGTATAAATAGAAATAAGGTAAGTTGACTTTTGCAAGGTATTTTGATACCATTTCACAAATATTCCATTGCGTTGTAATTATTATACAGACAGAATGAACAGCAGTGATTACTTATCATCCTATTGGGAGTTGAAATGAAAAAGATCATATTTGTCTGCATTGCATTGGGCCTTCTGATTCATCTCACAGGTGCTCAACCAAAATGCATTGGCAGTTTTGGCACATCATGGTCAATTATAACGGAAACCGGGACAAAACCGGTTAAATTCGGCAGTGTAATCGCATTGGTTGCCTTTGACAGTCTACGCCAGCTAACAAATAAAGAATGTGAGTACAGGGATTATAATTTTTCAAAGAAATTTGAACGTGCTGTCGATAGAAATGCAGTTCAAATACTGACACCCCCTGACAGCTTCTGCATCCAGCCCAGCCTTAACCGAGTCGGGGACAAGGTGCTGTATGTTACCCAGGATAGTTTTATTGTCAATCCGGGCAGTTTTAATGTTGATACCCGCAGCGAATGGTCATCAATCTGCATGCTCAACCTGGCCTCGAAAACCAGCAGGCGACTAATATCCAATGACCGCACGAATATGATGCCCAACTGGCACCCTGACGGGTCAAGGTTCCTGTTTGTGTGTCGCGTAGGCCCTGTTATGCATATTTTTGAATCGGATACTATAGACACTATAATTAAATGCATTACCGATAGCATAATGCCTGGTGCATCAATAACATGGAACGACCCTAGCTGGAATGAGTCTGGCACAGAGATTATATGTATCGCTGATAGTTTCAGTGACAGCGCTCAGGTAAAGACGGTATCGAAGATCGTATCTCTTGACCCGCTGATAAATAAAATTCATGTTTGGGGTGTAAGTAAGACAGGGAGATTTATCAATCCTGTTTATGTTGATTCCAACACTGTTTTAGTAACAAACATCTATAAAGAAGAGAATGACAATGAACACAGCCGTCTAGTTTATATTTCCCGAAAAGGGAAGGTGTCCAAATTCAAGATTCCATCTGCGTTGAATGACCGGCCACCTGACTTCTGGGGCGCTTGTTTTATGCCTTCGCAAGGTAGATACATTTATAACGGCTTATATTGGCGAATAATGCATGGTGCCCATGTTAAAGAAGCAAAAAAACATTATAATTTATTGTTCATGGGTAATTCGTATATGAAAGGTGATACTACAATCGTATATGGCGTAGAGCGAGCCCCATTATTTTATCGCCGGACATGGTCGGGCAACTAATGCATAAGTAACGTATATTTTTTAAGGGTCTCATGGCGCAGGAGAACCTGCGCCCTTTTCATTGGTTTTTTGATGACTTTTTGTTTGACATTGCCATTTAATTCGTGATATCATAAAATGTTATGAAAATATTTATCATAGGCTCCGGAGGGCGGGAGCATGCCCTGACTTGGAAGCTGTCGCAGAGCCCCAAAATAGACAAACTATACTGCGCGCCGGGCAATCCCGGCATGGCCCAGATAGCCGAATGCGTGGATATCAGCGCCGACAAGCTGGAATCTCTTAGGGATTTTGCCCTGAAACAGCAGGTGGATATCACCGTGGCCGGTCCGGACGATTGCCTGGCGGCCGGCGTGGTGGACGTTTTTCAAAAGGCCGGCTTGAAAATATTCGGGCCCACCCAGAAGGCCGCCAGGATCGAATCCTCCAAAAGCTACGCCAAAAAACTGATGGCCCAGACCGGCATTCCCACCGCGCAATATGCCGAGTTTGATGATCATCACAAGGCCCTGGAATACCTGATCTCCCCAAAATACCCCCTGGTGATAAAGGCCGACGGGCTGGCCCTGGGCAAGGGAGTGTTCATCTGCCATTCCTCCGACGAGGCCGGACAGGCGATCAAATCCATGATGGTGGACGGCAGCTTCGGCCAGGCCGGCAGTAAAGTGATCATCGAGGAATTTCTGCAGGGCCCGGAGGTATCCATTCACGCCTTTTGCGACGGGCGCACGGCAAAGATCTTTCCTTCGGCCCAGGACCACAAGGCCGCATATGACGGCGACCAGGGGCCCAACACCGGCGGGATGGGAACCTATGCCCCGGTGCCGTGGGTCAGTGCGGAGATGATCAGCGATATCCAAAATAAGATAGTCGGGCCGATCATCAAAGCCATGACAGAGGATGGCAACCCGTTCACCGGCTGCCTGTACCCCGGCTTGATATACACCAAGGACGGGTTCAAGGTTCTGGAGTTCAACGCCCGGTTCGGCGACCCCGAAACCCAGAGCTACATGCGGCTGCTGGAGACTGATCTGCTGGAGATAATCGAAGCCTGCATTGACGGGAGACTATCCGATATGAATATCAAATGGAGCAATAACTCAGCTTGCTGCATTGTGGCCGCCTCCGGCGGATATCCCGGCAGCTATCAAAAAGGATTTGAAGTTAACGGCATAGATAAGGCGCAGGAGAAATCCGGCATAGTTGTCTTTCAGGCCGGCACCAAGAAAGAGAAGGGAAAAATTATATCCTCCGGCGGCAGGGTGCTGGGAGTGACGGCCATTGGCAAGGATCTGAAAGAATCGCTGGACAAAGGATATGATGCATTGACACAGATACATTTCAACGGTATGCATTTCCGCAAGGATATCGGTCGAAAGGGCCTGCAATGATCGGGAAAAACAGTAAGGTGAAAAAGATCAAACCGGCCGGCTCCTCCGGGGCTGCGTTAAAAAAGGCCAAGGCCGGTGAAATCCTGCGCTGTCCCGAGATAGTGTTGGATAACATCTCGGACAGCATCGTCCAGCTTGATCTGCACAACAGGGTGCTCTGGGCGAACCGGGCAGCGACTGTCATGCTGGGCCGGGAGCCAAAGGATATCATCGGCCGGCAATGCTACAAGCTCTGGGGAAGGACCCCAGCCGACTGCCAAGATTGCCCCACGGTGCTGGCCCGGAAGACCGGCGCCATCCAGACAAAGGAAATGATTTCAAAGGACGGCCGGATATGGCAGGTAAGCAGCCACCCCGTAAAGGGTGATAAGGGCAAAGTGGTGTCGGTGGTGGAGGTCAGCCGAGAGATCACCAAAATTAAAAGGGCTCTGGAGCAGGAGACCAAGCTGTTGCAGGATAAGGGAGCCATCTCGGAGACCGCCCTGCAACTGGCCAAAACCTCGGATGTGGAACAGATTTTCAAGCTGATCGGCCAGGGGATCCATAAGCTGGCCGGGAATGCAGTTGCCACAGTCAGCTCATTCGACAGCTCGGATTCAACTCTTACCCTCAGGGAGATCGCCGGCTCACCGGCCAGTTTGAAAAAGATAAGCGAAGTGCTGGGCAAAAATACCGGCCCGTTAAAACTCCAGAATATACCGCCCCGGGTGATCAAGAAATTCCGAATGGGCCGGCTGATGACCTTGGAGGGAGGTCTGACGGAGGCCTTTTTGGGCAACCTACCGTCCAGAATGATAAATGCACTGTCCTCGGGTTTGGGGATCCAGCAGGTCTACGGGATGGGCCTCTACTGCGGCCAGAACATCCTGGGGACCATCATCATCTGCCAGCTGGACAAGAAGGCCGGGCTGAATCATGATCTGATAGAGAATTTCATCAACCAGGCGGCCATGGCCCTCAGCCGGGTCAAGGCCGAAAAGGAGATCAAGTACAGCCAGGACTATTTCAAATCCATCATCGACAACACCTCCGAGATCATCACCATCCTCGATTCCGAAGGGGTCATCAAATTCAAGAGCCTATCGGCCGCCCACGAGCTGGGCTACCAGCCCGAGGAGCTTACCGGCAGAAACGTTTTCGACTTCATTCACCCCGAAGATGTCCCGGGCTTGATAGCGAAGTTCAACCAGGAATTGCACAATATCGGGAAAAAAATCAGGCTGGAACTGAGGTTCAGGCATAAGGACGGGAGCTGGCAAACTCTTGACGCCACCAGCATTAATCTTTTGGACAATCCTTCGGTAAACGGCCTGGTCATAAGCTCGCGCAACATAACCCAAAGAAATAAAAGCGAGCTGGCGCTTAAACAATCCGAGTCGGGCTTAAAGGAGAGCCGGCGCAAGCTGGAGACCTTGATGGGCAACCTGCCGGGGATGGTCTACCGCTGCCGGAACGACCGGGATTGGACAATGGAGATCACCAACCAAGGCTGCCGGGAACTGACCGGGTACGATCCGGTTGATATCATAGACAATAAAACCGTCTCCTTTACCAGGTTGATCCACCCCGCTGACCGGGAGATGGTGTGGGGCGATATCCAGATTGCGGTGCAGAAAAAGAAAGCCTATCAGCTCATCTACCGGATCATTGCCCGGGACGGCGCCGAGAAATGGGTCTGGGAACAGGGTCAGGGGGTTTTTGACGAAAAGGGCGCCCTGCAGGCCCTGGAGGGGTTCATCGCCGATATCAGCGAACGCAAGAGGGCCGAGGACGCCCTGCATGCTTCGGAATACCAATATCGCTCTACCATTGACTCTCTGGCGGACAGCATCCATGTGGTGGATGCCAAGCTGTCCATCATGCTGAC
Organism: Candidatus Edwardsiibacteriota bacterium; assembly: GCA_020053305.1. Classification (GTDB taxonomy): domain Bacteria; phylum Edwardsbacteria; class AC1; order AC1; family EtOH8; genus UBA2226. The sequence goes on from JAGVNJ010000038.1 coordinate 10,218, forward strand.
CAACCGGGTGTTCAAGGAATGGAACAAAAAGCTGGGCCTGGCCAGTGAGGCGGTGGGCCGGAATATCTTCGAGATATACCCGTTCCTTCCTAGAGAAAATGTGACCAAAGAGTATAAACAGGTCTTTGATGGCGGGAGGGTGTTGGTTACCGTTGAGGAAAACAGCGTCAATAATAGCCGGATAATCACCGAGACCAGGAAGATCCCCATCTTTGAGAATGAAAAAGTGGTTCGGGTGATCACCGTGGTCCGGGACATCACCGAAAGCAAGCTGGCCTCGGAGGCCCTGCGGGAGACGGAGGAGATGTACCGCGGCCTGATCGAGGCCACCAATACCGGATTTGTGATCATCGACGCCGCCGGCAGGGTTCAGGACGCCAACGCGGAATATGTGCGGCTGGCCGGCCACCGCACCCTGAAAGAAATCATGGGACGTCCGGTTACCGACTGGACCGCGCCCCACGACCTGCAACGTAACCGGGACGAGATTGAAAAGTGCCTGCGGGGCGGTGCGGTGAGGATGCTGGAGATAGACTATCAGCATCCCGACGGGACCATCATCCCAGTCGAGATAAATGCTACGGTTGTGCAGAGGGCGTCTGGTCCTGCGATCCTGACGCTGTGCCGCGATATTACCGGGCGCAAGCTTGTCGAGGAGGCCGTCAGACAAAGCCAGGAACGTTATCAGACTCTGGCTGAAGCCTCGCCGGAGATGATCTATGTGGTTGATGGCGACGCCAGGGTATCTTATGTCAATAGCACCGGAGCCAAAACCCTGGGGCAGGGAGCAAACGATATAATCGGACGCAGATTATCCGATATATTCCCCGCTCTTATCGCCAACCGCCAATGGACAAACCTCCAAAAAGTTTTTAATTCAGGCGAGTCCCTTTATCTGGAATCACAGACGCCATTTAAAGGAGAAATATTATGGCTGGATACGTGGCTGGTGCCGATCAGGGATCGGCAGAATAAGGTAATCTCGGTTATGGGCCTTTCCCGGAATATAACCGAAAGAAAAGAGATTGAGGCCAGGCTTTATGAATCTGAGAAAAATTACCGCCAGATCTTCGACGGGGTGGCCGAGGGGATCTACCGCAGCACTCCGGAGGGAAAAGTGCTGCTGGTCAACCCGGCCCTGGTCCGGATGCTGGGCTACTCTTCGGAAGAGGAGCTGATGAGACGGGACATAACCCGCGAGGGTTATTCGGATATAAAAACAAGGCAACTGTTTCTGGATCAAATCGAAAAAGAAGGACATATAAAAGATCAGGCCAGCCAGTGGCTCCGCCGGGACGGCTCCGTCATTACGGTCAGAGAAAACGCCCATGCCGTCAAGGATCACTCCGGAAAGACCCTGTACTACGAGGGCACGGTGGAGGACATCACCGAGCAGATAAAAGCCGAGGAGGAGATCCGTTCCTCGGAGTTGAAATACCGGATGCTGATGGACCAGGCCAATGACGCCATCTTCGTCGGGGATCCCGAGACTGGCAAACTGGTGGACGCCAACCTGAAAGCCCAGCAGTTGATAGGGCGCACCCTGGATGAGATTTTGAAAATGAACCAGGCGGAACTGCATCCCGCCGACCAGAATAAGCGATACCAGGAAATATTCCGGCAGCATATCAAGGACGGCAAAGCCATTCTCCCCGATCTGGTGGTGGTACATAAAGACGGCCGCCAGATCCCGGTGGAGATCAGCGCCAATCTGGTGGAGGTCCGGGGCCGAAAACTGCTGCAGGGGATATTTCACGACCTGTCCGAGAGGCAGGGAATGGAGAGCGCCCTCAAGGAGTCGGAGGAAAAGTACCGCCAGATATTCGAGGGCATCTCCGAGGGCATCTACCGCAGCACCCCCGACGGCAAGCTTCTGTTTGCCAACCCCTCCCTTATCCGGATGCTGGGATACAAAAACCCGGAGGATGTCCAGGGGCTGGACCTTAACAGCACCGTCTATCTGGACAAAAAGACCCGGGCCAGATTTATCAAGCAGATCGAGCAGAACGGCGAGGTAATGGGATTTGAAGCCGAGATGGTCACCAAAGGCGGCGCGGTTCTGGCGGTAAGCGAGAACGCCAGGCTGGTCAAGGACCGAAACGGCAGGCCTCTTTATTACGAGGGGACCCTGGAGGATGTCACCGTCCGGAAGAGGGCCGAGATGTCTCTGAAGAGTGAGAAGGATAAACTGGAGCACCTGTTCAAAGTCGGCCTGTCGGTGGCCCGGGCCCAGACCCTGCAGGAAAAGCTGGACCTGACCCTGAAGGGCATAGCCGACTGCCGGCTGTTCCGTAAGGCGGTGATCGTGCTGGAGGACAACGGGTACCGCAGCCACATCGCCCAATACGGTCTGCGGCCCGAAGAGGTGGAAAATATTGAAAAATCTCCGGTCAACGACGCCCAACACAAGTCCAAAATATTCCTTAATAAATACCGCCGAAGCAATTCCTATTTTATCCCCCACGGCGATGCCGAGGTCCATAAATATTTCGCAGCCCGGTTCGTTAGCCAGGACTATAAATCAAACGGGACCTGGCACCGGGAGGATGTTCTGATCGTTCCTCTGGCCATCAAGGGGATCAATGTGGGATTTCTGTCGGTGGACGAACCCTGGGACGGCAATATTCCCGCCATCGAGACGGTGCACCTGCTGGAGCTTTTCGCCAACCAGGCGGCCATCGCCGTCGAAAATATCCGGCTGTATAACGACCTGGAACGGAGCTATTACGACACCCTGAAGGCCTTCGTGGCCGCCATGGACGCCAAGGACCCATATACCAAGGGACATTCGGAGAACGTCCGGCATTATGCCCTGAAGATCGCCAGGCATATCGGGCTGCCGGAGGACCGGCTCAGGCTGATCGATTACAGTTCGCTGCTTCACGATATCGGCAAGCTGGGCATCAGGGAGGACATTTTAGCCAAGCCGGATGTGCTGTCCACCGTTGAGTTCCAGGAGGTCAAGCTGCATCCGGTCATCGGCAGCCGGCTGGTGCTGGAGATTGACGCCCTGAGTCAGACCGGGGACGTCATCTACTGCCATCACGAGTATTACGACGGTTCGGGGTACCCCCGGGGCATAAAGGGAGATGCTATTCCCCTGGAAGCCAGAATCATAGCCGTGGCCGACGCTTTTGAGGCCATGACCTCCGATCGTCCGTATCGCAAGGCTTTCAGCTTCCAGGTTGCCCTGCAAAGGCTGCAGGACGCCGCAGGCACCCAGTTCGATCATAAGATAGTAAACGCCTTTACCGAATTATTCCGCCGGGAATCGGGCCTCAGGGAGGGCCAGTAAAATGATCTTGAAAAAAAGCGGCCATCGTCCTTTGCGGAAACAGGCCGCCAAGCTGAAAGCCCTCAAACTTCCCGGCGAGAGGGGTGATACCAAAACCGGCGGGCAGGATTCCCTGCTGGATACCATCGTCGAGGTCAGCCGGGCCGCCGCCACCTATGCCGAACCCGACAGCGTCTTTGAGGAGATATACCGCCGGATCATCAGGTTCATCCGGCCCCGGAACATGCTGCTGGCCCTGGCCGAGCCGGAGAAGAAAATTTTCACCGTGATCTTCGAATACCGGAACGGCCGGAAAGCGAAACCGGTGAGCTTTCCCCTGGGGCAGGGGCTGGCCACCTATGTCTGGGAAAAAAGGGAGCCGATACTCAGCAACGACTATAAAGCTGAATGCCGTAAACGAAAGCTGAAGACCACCGCTCCGGACACCAAGGCCTGGCTGGGAGTGCCGCTGCTGGCCGGGAATGTCTGCCTGGGCATACTGATGATCTGGGACGACGATCATCACGATAGCCTGACCGGCGATACTTTGAAGCTGGCCGGGATCCTGGCCAGCCAGGCGGCCGGGGCCATATACAACGCTAAAATGCTTGGAGATTCCAGGCAGAGCATCAAGGAACTTTCCACACTTTTTCAGGTGACCAACGCCGCGGTAAGCCGGCAGAGCCTGGAACAGGTGCTGAACACCATCCTGGAGATCATCAGCAATTCTTTGGGATACCCCAACTGCTCCGTCCTGCTCAAGGACGACAGCGGCCAGAACCTTTTTATCAAGGCATCGGTAGGCTATCCCCAGAGCCAGCAGGGGATGAAGCTTAAGATAGGGCAACAGGGTATATGCGGTTGGGCAGCCTCTCAAGGGAAGACCCTGTATGTGCCGGATGTTTTGAAGGATAAAAGATATCTGGAGGGCGTTCCGGGATGCCGCTCGGAGGTGGCAATTCCTTTATGGCACAAGGATGAGGTGATCGGGATGCTGGACATCGAAAGCCCGGCGGTCGGCGCTTTCGGCGAAAAGGATGTAAAACTGCTGGAGAACTTTGCCGGACAGGCCGCCCTGACCATCAACAAGATCAGGCTGGAGGAACTGGCCGAGAAGAGGATCCGGGAGCTCTCCGACATCAACAGCATATCGCAAAGCCTTATGGTCAGCGGCGACCTGGGGGCGGTTACCGGCAGGATAGTGGAGAAATTCGCCTCCGCCCTGTCAGTGAAAAAATGCCTGATCGGCCTTTACAGCCAGGAGAGCGACGAGATAGAGGTCCAACTGCCGATCCATTATTCCGAACCGCTGTCCAAGACCCAGAGAGAAAAATACCGGGATATCAAGACCCTGGCCGGACAGTTCCATTTTAAGCTGAGCCAGGGAGGCATTGCCGCAGAGGTCTTCAAGAAGGGCCGCCCCTATTACAGCAATGATACCGCCAGTGATCCCAATATCCTGCAACAGTTCGCCAAGATATTCGAGATAAGCAAGATCATCGTCATCCCGCTGTCGACCAGAAACCGGATCATCGGCCTGGTCTATGCCGCCGACAGGACCGACGGCGGGGATTTTACCGATCAGGATGTCCTGTCCGCCGAGGGCCTGGCTTTCCAGTCGGCCCTGGTGCTGGACAACGCCGGGTTGTACAACGATATGGTCCAGGGCCTGAAACAGCTGTCCATTCTTTACCAGTTCAGCCAGGCCATCACCTCATTTACCAATGCCAATGATATTTTAAAATTAGGATTGGATACCATCTCCCAGGTAATCACTGCCGACACCAGCTCGTTGATGCTGGTGGACCAGCACGATCAAAGGCTGAGAATAAAAGCTTCCAGAGGATTGTCCCCGGCAACCATAGGCAAGGCGGAGTTCTCCATAGGGCAGGGATTGGCCGGCTGGGTGGTCGAGACAAAACAGCCGGTGCTTACCGACGACCTGGGCCGGGACAAACGCTTTAAATTGACCGGCCAGGAGGAAGCTTTGGCCTCCTCGATATCGGTGCCGCTGGTGGTCAAGAACCAGGCGATCGGGGTGCTGAACATCAACAACTATTCCGGCAACCACCGGCGTTTCATCCGCAAGGATCTGGAGCTGGCGCTTACCCTGGGCAATTCCATAGCCATGGCCATGGAAAGGGCCGAACTGGTGGCCGCCTTGGACGGCAGGATCACGGCTCAAAAGGCCCTGCTGGATACCAGCTCCCTGCTGCTGGGGGCTCTGGATGTCAACCAGATGCTGGAACAGATCGCCAGCCAGATCGAGCAGCTGATCCCGTTTGAGCGGCTGGCCATCTATCGGGCCGATTGGGAGAGAAGACAGCTTAGCCCCATCCTGGCCAGAGGGCCCAATTCCGCGGAGATCATGGCCGACCTGCCGTTCTCGATGGACACCGGCCTGACCGGATCCATCGCCCGAAGCGGGGCGGCCGAGATGATCAAAGACACCGACCAGGACCGGAGAACCACGGTGGTGCCGGGCACCACCGCCGAAGCCGAGGCCCTGCTGGTGCTGCCGCTGATGGTCCAGGACCGGGCCGAGGCGGTATTGGTCATAGGACGGGAAGTATCCCGGGGCTTTACCGACCGGGAATTTGAACTGGCTTCGCTGTTCACCAACCAAGCGGCAGTAGCCTGGAAAAATGCGGCCCTGTTCTCCGAGGTAAAGAACAGCGAAAACAAGCTGGCTGACACCAACAGCCGGCTGAACCTGGCCCTAAAACGCCAGATCGAGGTCAACACCGAGCTGTCCACCCTGCAGTATCTGTCCAGCACCATCCTTTCGTCGCTCAAGCTGGAGGAGATCCTGTCGGTGATCGTGGAGGGCATTCGCAGCAGCCTGGGCTTCGAGGCGGTTCTGATCAGTCTGGTTGAGGGCGGCGGCCAGTTGCTTACCCATAAGGCGGCATCCGGTTTCAGCCCCGAGGAATTTGAAAACATCAGGCAGGCGCATCCCAGCCTGGAACAATATATCAAATTGATGATCCCGGAGTATCGCATAGGCAACTCCTATTTCCTGCCTTTTGGCAAGGATGACGGCAACGGCCCCCGGCCCGATAAAGAAGGCAAAAGCGAGGCTTGGCAGCCCGGCAACCTGCTGATAGTGCCCCTGTATTCCAAGGAGAAAAAGATTTTGGCCCTCATTCAGATAGACAAACCATCCGACGGCAAGGTTCCCGACAAACGGAAGATCCGCTCGCTGGAGGCCTTTGCCAACACTGCCGCCTTGGCCATTGCCAACGCCACCCTCTACAACGATGCCCAGGCCCGTATCACCGAGCTTTCCACCCTGCACAACATCGGGATAGTGATCTCCTCGGCCATCGAAAGGGAAAAACTGCTGGAAAAGGTGGTGGGGGTCATCCGGGATACCCTGCATTACCTGAAGGTGGCCATCTTCACGGTGGAGCCGCAGAGCAAGAGCATCTTCATCGGGGCCCAGTGCGGCTACGGCGAGGAACTTAGTATGCTTTATTTCACCGTGGGCGGCAACAGCGTGGTGGGCTGGGTGGCCGAGCACGGGGAGCCCCAGATCGTGAACGATGTCCGCCAGGACCCGCGCTACAGCGCCATCGATCCCCGGGTGCTTTCGGAGATCGCGGTGCCCATCAAGCGGGAGGGCAGGACCATCGGGGTGCTCAACATCGAGGATGACGAAACCGACGCTTTCACCGAGTCCGATCTGCGGCTGCTGACCACCCTGGCCAGCCAGGTGGCGATAGCCCTGGATAACGTCAGGCTGTACGAGGAGGCCAAACGCCGGATCACCGAGCTGTCGGCTCTGCATGACGTGGGAACCACGGTCAGCTCCACTTTGAGGCTGGATGCCTTGCTGGACCAGGTGTGCCGCATTCTGAGCGACACCTTCCATTACAACAAGATCGCCATCATGATCGTGGACCGCAACGCCGAGGAACTGGTGTTCAAGGCCAGCCTGGGGTATGATAATATCCTGAAGGAAATGGGGCGGCGGCTGAAGATCGGCCGGGAGGGCATCACCGGCATGGTGGCGGCCACCGGCGAGCCGATCATGGTCAAGGACGTCACCCAGAGCCAGCATTACGTCAGCATCGACGGCAAGACCCGCTCCGAGCTGGCGGTGCCGCTGAAGATCAAACAGCAGGTGGTGGGGGTGCTCAACGTGGAGAGCGATAACGTCAACGCCTTCGACCAGGTGGACCAGAGGCTGCTGACCACCCTGGCCAGCCAGGTGGCGGTGGCCCTGGAGAACGCCCGGCTGTACGAGGAGACCGAACAGCTGGCGGTAACCGACGGGCTGACCGGCCTGAACAACCACCGTTTCTTCCAGTCCTTCTTCGATCGGGAGCTCAACCGGGCCCGGAGATACAACCATCCCTTGTCCCTGATAATGATGGACATCGACCATTTCAAGAAGATCAACGATACCCTGGGGCACCCGGTGGGGGACAAGGTCCTGATAGAGGTGGCCCGGCTGCTCCGGGAGCAGGCCCGCGACGTGGATCTGGTGGCCCGTTACGGCGGCGAGGAATTCATGCTGGTGCTGCCCGAGACCAAAAAGTCCGAGGCCCAGCTGCTGGCCGAACGGATCCGGGTGGCGGTGGAAAAGAACCGGTTCGAGGCCGAGGAGGCGAAAAATATCGGCCGGGTGACCATCAGCCTTGGTGTCTCCGGTTTCCCGGATGACGGCTCCGAGAAGGACGAGATCATCGACAAGGTGGACAAGGCCCTGTACCGGGCCAAGGCCGGGGGACGGAACCAGGTGAGGGTTTAATAATATTTTTTAAGACATCAGTATGCCTGATTACGTTATTAGAGAATGCACTAAAGTCGACCTTCAACGAGTCCATGACTTGCAAATCATTTGGGAGAATGAAGGCAGTACCTACGGTTTCGAACCTTCGTCGGTAGAAGATTTGGAATCAAAAATTGGCAAGTACTTTTTTGTGCTTGAGATTGATAAGATAATCTGTGGCTACATATATGGGGTGATTCATACTGCCAGGGACATGAATATTTTTAAGGACGGAGAAGAATATATAGAGATTGAAGATATTTATGCAGAAAAATCACAACGGGGAAAAGGGTTTGGCGAATTGTTAATCAAGAAAATAAATGAAATTGCAGAAACCAATGGAATAAAACATTCTCTGGTGTATTCAGCAACAAAGGATATTGAAAGCATAATTAAGTTTTATAAAAATTGTGGGTATAGAAGCTGGTATGTTCAAATGTATAAACCTCAAAAATGCACGAAATAGACTTCAGAATCTCTTGAAAGCATAGAAAATACGGGCCTTTTGGTGTATAATCGCGGCAGCTCACAAAGCGTCCAAA
>JAGVNJ010000008.1 GCA_020053305.1 Candidatus Edwardsiibacteriota bacterium
CAGGTTGGTGAGCCAGGCATTGAACTGCCCCGCATCCTTCTGTTTGTCTTCCGGTGGTACCATATATCTAACCTTTCAAAATTTCAAATGCTTCAATCTATTTAATTTTTACGATCTCCACAGCCCACTGGAATTTTTGGCATTTTGGACACTTCAAATATTTTTTCCGCCAGATATGCGGTGTCAGAAAAGCGGCTTTCATATTGATGTCAAACTCATGATTGCATACAGAACACTGGTATCCGAATTTGTTGATCTGCCAGTTGGTCAACAACACCAGCATTATGATTACCAGGCCCAGAAAAAGAACTATACCCACCGGCCATCTCAATGGGGCTAGAAAGACGCCGCCAATTACAATTAGCGCAAAAGAGAATAGAAACAGAAACAGGTTGTTTCTTTTATCCGCTTTATTATGTTCTCTATACTGCATTTCTTTCTCTTTAACCTATCTGCGTAAATCAATTTACATCAGCCTGATCCGCGTTCCGTTATTTCCCCACTCCGCAGCACTTTTTGTACTTCTTCCCGCTGCCGCAGGGGCAGGGATCGTTACGCCCCACGTCCGGGCCGGACTTGACCACCGGGGCTTGTTTGGGCCGGCCTTCCTCGTCGCGGGGAGTCATTCTCCGTGCTGCCGGGGCCTGGCTGCCGTCCTCGATCGGCCCGGCCGCCGTTGGCGCGGCCAATTCCGGCTTGAAGGCGGTCATAGCCACCGGCCTGGCCTGGGGCGGCGCCACGTTCACCGGGTGGGCCTTGAACAGCAGTTCGATGGTGGCCGAATCGATGGTATCGTTCAGCTCCATGAACATGGCGTAGCTTTCCTTCTTGTACTCTATCAGAGGATCCTTCTGGCCGTATGCCCGCAGGCCAATGCCCTCCTTGATGGCGTCCAGGTTGCTCAAATGTTCCCGCCATTTTTCGTCGATGGTCTGCAGCAGGGCGAAGTGCTCCAGCCTCCTCATCAGTTCGGCCCCCAGGCTCTCCTCCTTCTGCTTATATCTCTCCCGGACCGCTTCCTTGAGGTATTTCTCCAGCGAATCCACCGTCATCCCGTGATACTGGTCTTCGGAGACCGAAAGGTCCATCAGGAAATGCCGGCGCAGTTCGTCCTTGATGCCGGCCCAGTTCCAGTTCTCGGGATATTCCTTCTGGTCGGTATGCCCGGCCAGGACGACATCCACCACCCGGTCCATCATCTCGTTTATTTTATCCTGCATATTCTCGTCGGTCAGGGCCTCGTGCCTTATCTGGTAGATGGCCTCGCGCTGCCGGTTCATGATGTCGTCGTATTCCAGCAGGTGCTTGCGGATGTCGAAATTGTGGCCCTCCACCCGCTTCTGGGCGGTGCCGATCTGGCGGGTCAGCAGGGGATGGGTGAGCACCTCGCCCTCCTCGGCCCCCAGCTTCTCCATCACCCCGGCGATGCGCTCCGAGCCGAACAGCCTCATCAGGTCGTCCTCCAATGCCAGAAAGAAACGGGATGATCCCGGATCGCCCTGCCGCCCGGACCGGCCTCTCAGCTGGCGGTCTATCCGGCGCGATTCGTGCCGTTCGGTGCCGATGATATGCAGACCGCAGGGAACTTTTTCCCGGCATTTCAGGGTCTCATAGTGGGGACACTGGTCGGGGGAGCCGTCATCGCTGACCAAGCGGCAGTGCGGGCTCTTGACCACCCCCGGACCCAGCTTGATATCGGTGCCGCGCCCGGCCATGTTGGTGGCGATGGTCACCGCCTTGGGTTGGCCGGCATTGGTGACGATCTCAGCCTCTTTCTGGTGGTGCTTGGCGTTGAGCACCTTGTGATTAATGCCCTTCCGGGCCAGCATCCGGGACAGGGTCTCCGAGACCTCCACCGACACCGTGCCCACCAGCACCGGACGGCCGGCCTGGTTCATCTGTTCGATCTCGTCGATGACGGAGTTGTATTTTTCCCGGCGGGTGCGGTAGATCACATCGTCGTAATCGGAGCGTCTGATGGGCTTGTTGGTGGGCACCACCGCCACGTCTAATTTGTAGATCTCGAAGAACTCCGAGGCCTCGGTCTCGGCGGTCCCGGTCATCCCGGCCAGCTTGGCGTACATCCTAAAATAGTTCTGGATGGTGACGGTGGCCAGGGTCTGGGTCTCCCGCTCGATGGCCACGTTCTCCTTGGCCTCGATGGCCTGGTGCAGCCCGTCGGAATATCTCCGGCCCGCCAGGATCCTCCCGGTGAACTCGTCCACGATCAGCACCTTGCCGTCGCTGACCACGTACTCCACGTCCTTCTCGAACAGGGAATAGGCCCGCAGCAGCTGCCCGATGTTCTGGTTCTTCTCCGACCGCTCGGAGAAGGTCTGTTCCAGTTTTATCCGGGCCTCGGCCTTCTGGGCCTCGCTTAAAGAATCATCGCTGTTGATGCGATGCATCTCCTCGGACATGTCGGGGATGATGAACAGCTCCGGCTCCTTGGGGGAAATGGTCTGGCGCCCTTTTTCGGTCAGGTCCACCACGTGTGATTTCTCGTCTATGGAATAGAACAGGGGTTCGTCCAGCTCCCACATCTTCTTGTCGCGGATATAATCGTTCTCCACCTCCTGCATCAGCCGCTTGTTCTTGCCGTCCTGCAGCAGCTTGGAAAGCTTTTTGTTCTTGGGACCGCCCCGGTAGGCCTGCAGCAGCTTGATGCCGGCCGGGTACTCCTCGCCCTCGGTCAGCAGTTTTTCGGCCTCGGCGGTGATCCGGTTTACCAGCAGGATCTGGCTCTCCACCAGGCGCTCCACCGGCCTCTTCAATTGGTCGTAACGGTGGGTGGAGTGCTCCACCGGCCCGGAGATGATCAGCGGGGTGCGGGCCTCGTCGACCAGGATGGAGTCCACCTCGTCGATGATGGCGTAGTAATGCTCCCGCTGGACGCACTGCTCCAGGCTGCCGGACATGTTGTCCCGCAGATAGTCGAAGCCGAACTCGTTGTTGGTGCCGTAGACGATGTCGCACTGGTAGGCGTCCCGGCGCTCCTGGGTGCCGGGCTCGGTGTCGTCTAAGCAGCCCACCGTCAGGCCCAGGTAGCGGTAGATCTGGCCCATCCACTGGCTGTCGCGACGGGCCAGGTAGTTGTTGACCGTCACCACATGGACCCCGCGCCCGCTTAGGGCGTTCAGGTAGACCGGCATGGTGGCCACCAGGGTCTTGCCCTCGCCGGTGGCCATCTCCGCGATCTTGCCCTGGTGCAGGACTATGCCCCCCAGCAGCTGGACGTCGAAGGGCACCATCTCCCAGGGAAGCTCCATGCCCACCACCGTCCAGCTTTTACCGGTATGGCGGCGGCAGGCCTCCTTGACCGCGGCAAAGGCCTCGGGCAGCAGGTCATTCAGTATCTCCTGGTCGTCCCGCCCCTGCTGGCGTTCCTGGGCGATCCTATCCTTGAACTGGGAAGTTTTGCCCTGAAGCTCGGTTTCGGTGAGGCTTGTATATTCCTCGAAATACCGGTTGATCTCATCGATCCTGGGCTGGAGTTTTTTGGCATCCCGTTCATATTTGCTACCGAACAATTGTGTCAGTATCTTCCCGAACATAATATCTTATAACATTCTTAAAATTTAAACACTTATCCAAGCAAATTTAACATAATATTGATGATTTTGCAAGCAAATAAGAAAGAGGGAACGGCATTAACTCCGTTCCCCTTGTGTTTTGGAACTATCACCTACTCCATAGAACTGTGAAAGACATCCATCACCTGATTTGGCGAAAGGACTTGTTTCAACTGCAGGCGGACCGATTCCCTGCCCATGGCCTGGCCTATCAGCTTCAGTACTTTCAGATATCCCTGGATGTTCTCTCCGGCCGAGATCATCAGTATAACCTTGACCGGCTGGCCGTCGTCGCAGACATATCCCGGTATGGGCTTCTTGAGCGTGATGTAGATCACCACCACCTCGTCGGTGGCCGCCCCGGACCGGGAATGCGGTATGGCGACCCCCTGTCCCAGGGTGGTGGGCGAATCCTGCTCCCGGTGCCATAGGCTTTCCAAAAACGCCTTCCGGTCGAATACGTATCCCTTTTCTACCGCCAGATCAACCGCCTTTTCGAACAATTGCTTCTTGTCCGACACCTCGGCTTCCAGCATTATCAGATCGCTTTTTAAATAATCGGACAGGTTCGGCTGGCGGTTCTCGGCCAGGGAAACGGCGTAATCTATGGCCTTCTCCAGATCGTCGGGGAAGCTATCGGCGCCAACGTTCTGGATGATCTCCAACTCGTGCAGGATCTTCCTAACCTCGGGGCGCATCCCGGATATCAGCACCCTCTTTTTTCTGCCCCTCATTTTCTGGATGATGCTCTCCACCGCCTGGGCCCCGGAGGCGTCCACTATGGAGACCCCCTTCATGTCCAGGATCAGTGTGTCCGGCATGGCATTGGTGATCGCTTTGGAAAAACTCCGCACCGCCCCGAAGAACAGCGGCCCCTCGATGCCGAATACCGATATCTTATGCCGTTGCATTACCTTTTTGGTCTCTTCGGAGATGGATGAAATATCCCGTTCCAAAGCCGGGATGATGCCCAGTTTACTTACCCGGTTGATGAACAGGAAGGTGGCCATCAGCATGCCGATCAGAACGGCGGAGATCAGATCGGCAAAAACGGTCACCAGCATGGTGGTGACAAAGACCAGGGAATCGGCCAGCGGGGTCTTGGGCAGCATTTTTATCGGCTCCCATTCGAACATGCCGACGGCCGCCATCATCAGCACCCCGGCTAGGGCAGCCAGCGGTATCCTGCCGGCAACGGGAGCCAGGGACAGGATAACAACCACCAGGATCAGTCCGCAGATTATTCCGGACAGCTTGGTCTTTCCTCCGGAACGGATGTTGATCATGGTCCGGACTATGGCTCCGGTGCCGGCTATCCCGCCGAACAGGGCGGCCGCCGAATTGCCGATGCCCTGCCCCACCAGTTCCCGGTTGCTGTTGTGCTCGGTGTTGGTGACGCTGTCCACCACCACGCTGGCCAGCAGGGTCTCCAGGTACCCCAGCATGGCAATGGCGAACCCGGCCGGGATGGCCCGGTGCCAGCTGGCCCAGCTGGCGTTCGGCCAGGCGGGAAGTTTCAGGACATTGGGAATGCTGCCGACGATTCCGACGGCCTGTGATCTTATAAAAGCCAAACTTTTCCAGTCGAAGCTGTACAAAAAAGCCCCGATCCGATCCCCCAGGAAAAAGGTGATCAATGACCCGAACAAAAGGCCCAGAAACAGTTTAGGAAGCGATCGGTTGATCAAAGGGACGATTATTATGAATGCTATGGTGATCAGGGCCACCAGCGGGGCGCTGAAAAAGGTCTTCAACTGCTGGCTGAAGATCAGGATGGCGATGCCGTTGGTGAAGCCGGAGATCACCGGCTGGGGGATGAAGCTGACGAACTTGCCCAGCTTGAAAAGCCCCATCACAATCTGCAGGATCCCGGCGATCAGGCAGGCCAGCAGCAGGGCATTGATATCGTGGAACTGCACAAATATCTGGGTCAGGATCACCGTCATGCCGCCGGTGGGGCCGGTGATCTGCTGGGGTGTGCCGCCGAACAGCGAGGCGAATATTCCGGTAAACACCGCTCCGTACAGCCCGGCCACCGCACCTCGGGGATCGCCGTTGGTGGCCAGGATCCCAAAGCCCAGGGCCAGGGGCAGGGCCACGATGGCCGAGGTCAGCCCCCCGGAGAGATCGCCCTTAAAGTTGGTAAAGTCGAATTTTAGATAGTCCCTGAAATCGAATTCCCTGAAATATTCTACAGGATCGAACTTTTTAGCCAATGCCTGGAGCCTCATGGGGTGGCGCCCTTCCTTAGTCTAAAAGTTTATGTATGAATAATCCGGCCTTTAAATAAATTTTCTGGATAAAAGACGGATTATAATGTTTCCCAAAATAATAATAGACCGATCGGCGGTGCTCCTCGGCCATTTCCTGTTTTTCCTGTTCGGTGCTCTTTCCCCAGTGATGGATCAGCTCGGCCTGGGGCACCACCCAGCTCTCCCAACCTTTCAAATGGGCCCGATAGCACAGGTCGGTATCCTCCAGGTACATGAATATATTTTCATCGAATTTACCGACCTCTTTCAGCATCTCTTTTCTCAGGATCAGGCAGACCCCGCCCAGGGCCTCCACCTGGCGCGGTCGGTCCAGAGGCATTTCCTGGTGGAGGTATTTTTTAGAACCCGGGTTATCCGGCAGAATCGTTGATAGGGGCGATTTGCGGGAAAAGATGATATTTGAATAGGTGGGGAACCGGCGAAAGGTCGGTTGAAGACTGCCATCCGCATTTAGAACCTTTGGCCCGGCCAGGCCCGCCCCCGGCGTATGATCCATAAACTCTATCAAGGATCGAAACAAACCTTTTCGTATGACCGTATCCGGGTTGAGTACCATGATATAACGCCCTGATGATAAAGCTACCCCTTGGTTGCAGGCTCGCCCAAAGCCGAGATTATCAGGGTTCCTTATCAATTTAACATCGGGAAAATCGGCGGATATGGTTTCAGCGCTACCGTCGCCGGAGGCATTGTCCACAACGATCAGTTCCAGCCCCTTGTCCGGCCAGGGCCATTGTGAACGGATCGATTGCAGGCACTGCCTGAGCAATTCCTTGACGTTCCGATTGACGATAATTACGCTTAGTTCGATCATTTTCATCCCTAAAGAAAATAGAGACGAATATTTCCGTCTCTAAAATATTGTCTAAAAATTGTACCGATTATAAGCGGCCCAGCAGTCTGATCAGCTGGAGGCGCCACACCATCCAGGCCGCCTCGTAGATGATCTTCCGGGACATCTTGGACTGTCCCACCTTGCGCTCCTCGAAGATGATCGGCACCTCCACCACCTTGAATTTCTTGTAATAGGCGTTGAAATGCATCTCTATCTGGAAGGCATAACCGTTGGATTTTATCCGGTTAAGGTTGATGGCCTCCAGCACCGGCCGGCGGTAACATTTGAACCCGCTGGTCAGATCCCGCACCGGCACCCCGGTAACGATCCGGGCGTATATGTTGGCGAAGTAGGACAGCAGCAGCCGCTTGAGGGGCCAGTTGACCACGTTCACCCCGTTCAGGTAGCGGGAGCCGATCACCAGATCGTATTCCTTGATCTTCTCCAGGAAGACCGCCAGGGTCTTGGGCGGGTGGGAGAAGTCGGCGTCCATCTCGCAGACCAGATCGTACTTGTGCTCCAGCGCCCACTTGAAACCGGTCACATAGGCGGTGCCCAGACCCATCTTGCCCGGCCGGTGGATCGCGTTGACCCTGGGATTCTTAGCCGAGATATCATCGACTATCTGACCGGTGCCGTCGGGGGAATTGTCGTCAATGATCAGCACGTTGATGATCGGATCGATCGACAATATCTGCTCGATGATCGGGGAGATATTCCCTTTTTCGTTGTAGGTCGGGACGATCACCAGACAATTCATTTTCTTCTCCCTATGATCGCTAATGTGAGGATACCGGACAAAATGATTATAGCAGAAATTATGCTGATTGTTAACCCCAGTATGAAATATTTCGAATGATATTTGAACTCCACCCGGTGTCTCCCCTCCGGGATCGGAACCGCCCGAAAGGTGTAATTGGCCCGCAACACCCTGACCGGAACCCCGTCGACAAATGCCTGCCAGGCCGGGTAATGATTGTCGCTGAAGACCAGTATGCCGGGCTTGTCGGACTCGGCGGTCATCATCACTTGATTGGGCTGGTAGGAATCAATGACCACCTGGCCCGCCACATTTTCCGAAGGGATAAAATCAGCCAGATCCTCCTCCAATATGACTGATTTCGAGGGGTCGAAATCAGGCTGTTTCATTCTTTCAAGGATGCCGTTGCTCTGGGCAATGTTTTCATAACGACCCACCATCCAGGCCCGGGGAAGGACGGTCTGATTTTTAAATATCTTCACCCGGCCATTATAACAGGAATCGGCCAGCACGAAGCTGGGGTGGTTCACCGGCTGCTGCATCAAAAGATATTTGACGTTGAGGATGTTGAGGAATGTCGGCGCTTGGAAGAGATTATGAAAGTCGGGCAGCAGCCTTTTGGGGTCGGTCCCCACGAACTCGCCGTATCGTTTTAAAGGGTTGGGGTGCTCCCCCCCCACAGTCTGCACCCCGAACAGCGAGAGGTAGTTGCCCTGCTGGTGAACCTGCAGGGGCCAGGTCCGGTGGATGCCGGCGTCTTTCTCCAGGGTCCGAACCACCTCATCCTTGGCGAAATATTCCTCCGGCCCGGCTACGATCTTGATGAATTTTGCATCAACCCGCCACAGCTCAAGGAAGATCAGCAAAGCAATTGCAATTGACCACCACTTGAAGGGCAGTCGTTTCCTGGCCAGCAGTACCGTCAGGATAGCGCCGGCAGCCAGGAAGGCGTAGGCGATCCAGAAGCCCCTGACCATCTCGGGGAAGCTTTGCCACAGGGCCTGGGCGCCCCAGCCCTTGGCGGCAAAAGCGGAGAGCAGGGAGGTCATTCCGTCCTTGGCCGCAGAGAACATGATGCCAAAAAGCAGGACGATTCCCAGAAACATCAACAGCCCTTTCTTTATCTTCTCCTTGTATTCCCCGTTCATCAGGGCCTGAATGCCCATAGCCGACAGTACGATCACCGAAAAGGAAAAAATATTGAAGATCATGGCCGGGCTGCGGAATTTGGCCATTCCCGGGATAAGGTAGTAGACCAGGTAATATAGCGGAGTGAAACCTCCAAAGGCTACAATTAAGGCAAAGCCCCCCAGGCCGAGGAAGAATATCTTCAGTTTCTTTCTCCGGCTGTATAACAATCCCAGCAGGGCCAGCAAGAACGGAATGACACCGAGGAATTCGGTATGAAGCTTAAGGTCCCTCCGCCCCCAGTACCAGTGGGTGGGTCCCTGCTCGGAGTTCTTATCTATCATCCCGGAGAACTCCGGCCAGACGATATTTATTATCTCCTCCGGCGGCATGGAATAGGAGGTGGCAAACTGGTATCCCTTGTCCTGTCCCCGGGGGGAGAATTTCAGGTAATGGTTCAGGGGGATGGCCTGCACCGCATACAGGGAGAAACCGAAAATCAGGATTATCGCGCCCCTGATCAGGCCGGATGATAAAACTTTTCTAAACGGCAGGCCGTTCTTGTATCTGGAGTACAATCTGGCCACGGCAAAGAAGAACCCGGAGATCAGCAGATAATAGGTCATCTGCACATGGGGGGAAAGCAGGGACAGCCCTATGACCAGCGCCGAGCATAGCGACCACAACAGCCATTTTCTCCAGGCCTCAGACTCTATTGATCGGTAGATGAACAGCAGCAGCCAGGGCAAAAGACTGGATACGATGATCTTTCCGTCGTGGCCGGCATAGATCAGACTGACCATGGCTCCGGTGAACATATAGGCCAGACCGGAAAGGAATGAGGCCGTCCCGGAGAACCTGAGGCTGCGCAGAAAAAGATAGGTCCCCCACCCGGCCAGGCAGACATGGATAAAATAGTTCCAGGCTGTCATCTGGTGAGCCGGCATAAATAACCTTAACACCAGAGACGTTGGATAGAAAAGATCTCCAGCCACGGCATCCACATACGGCAGGCCGCCAAATACGTTGGGGTACCATAGCGGAAATTGATGCAAATTGTTTAAGACATGAGCGGCAAAGCTACGGCTCATAAACGCCCCGGCCACGAAATCGGTACCAAAAACCATAAAACTGGACAAAAGACCCTTGCCGAACAGTACACCGGAAAATATTGTCATTATCAGCAATGCCGTCCAGGGTTTATCAAATATATCGATATAATCGATGCCCTGGGGTATTTTATTTATGGCTGTTTTTAATTTATTTTTTTTCATACTCTGTATCATATGTTTTTAATTTTCTAAATTTTAACCCGATAAGAGCCATAATTATTTCGAACAGGGTCATCCACAATCTTGCCAACGCGGAAAGAATAATGGCAATAGGTAGCGGCATATAGAACTTAGAAAGAACCGTCAAGGCCCCTTCCCGGATACCCAGACCTCCAGGTGCAATAAAACTCAAGAAACCCACCGCCCAGGAACCGTTGTATATGCCGATGATGTCGGGAAGCAAACGATATTCGATACTATAGAAAGATCGAACCAATAAGAAAAAAGCGCCCCCCTGAATGATAGCAGATATGACGAACAAGCAAAAAGCATTGAAAAGGTGTGCTTGTTTTATTTCAAGCTTGATTTCCCTCTTCAAGAAACTGCTGGCCAGCCATTTTAAAGAGATTGGTAAAAGTGGTGAAAAATATATTGCCAGGGCAAAAGGGATCGGAACCAGCAGATACCATATCCAAGAAGGCAGGCCGTGTTTTATCAGAAAGGGCAACGTGAAGCAAAAGGCGGTCAGAGAGCCTAATAACAGGGCCGTCATTTCCAAGATCATTGCCGTACCGCTGATCTTCTCGGAAATCCCTTCAGCTTTGCATAAATAAACTCTCCCACCTATCGACCAGATGTGTCCAGGTATATATTTTGCCAGATAAGAGCCGGTTATCACCCACCAGGACTTGCGGAATCCCATACCGCCGCCCAGAGCCTTTAAGATATACTGCCAGGCGATTACCGAACAGAAAAAGGAACCAGCCAATCCGGCAAAAGAAAGAACGATAAGGGTATAGTTCAGTTTTATTTTATCAAAAGGGATGTCGTTCCAAGTGAAATACAGTTTCCGGCTCAGATAAATGATGATTATTGAGACCAAAACCAAGCCTATCCCTTTTGTCAGGGATCTCAATGTTTTTTTCTCTATTTTCATAATAAGTCGTACGATTATTTAATTCTATTTCGGCTCAGCCACGACCAGTATATCATAACAAACCCCCGGGTGCTTGGAAAAATATCTTTGTAGGGCTCTGATCGGTATAAAACCCAGCTTCCCTCTGACATGGGTGATGTTGAAATATTTACCGCAAATCTCCATCAACTCAGTCAGAGATAATTCCGTATAATGTGTCGGATCAGGGGATTTCCCGCCGAACCAGGACCAAAGCTGGACGGCATACTTATAAACCGCCTTATTTGGCGTTGTCAGGACCAGCCGTCCATTGGGCTTAAGAATCCTGATGAATTCTTTTAATGCCACCTCCTGGGCCTGTTTATTTGGCAGATGCTCCAGGACCTCAACGAATAAAATCGTATCAAAAGAATTATCTTTAAATGGCAGGATCAGTGCATCACATTCAGCCAGCCTTCGATTGATCGATTTTGTGCTTTTCAACCTTTTGTGTGACAGGTCCGCTGAAATGACATTTAAGCCTTTTTTGATTAAGGGAAGACTAAATGCTCCATCACCGCTGCCCAAATCAAGGATGTCTCCAGCAGCATAGGATAAAATATCTTCAACCCAGTCTGAATACTTCGAAGCATTATATTCCCTGGTCTGCGCTTCGCTTTCAATCAACTTTTTTCTTGCATCAACGGTCATATTCACCTATAACATAATTGTTTGCAATAATATCATAATACAACAACTTGCGTCAATAAAAAAGGCATGCCGTATAAGCATGCCTCTGTCATTCAAAGCCAAATTATTTTATGAATGGTATTTTTTTCGTATAAGTCTCGCTGGCGATGCTTATTCGGCATATATAAATTCCGGAAGATACTTTGCTTTGATCAGTATTTATGCCGTCCCATTTTATTGTATAGCTGCCCGCCGGCTTAACATCATCAAGGATTAACTTAATCAGTCTGCCGGTGACATTATATATTGCGATCTTGACTTTTTGGCTGCTGTTAAGATTGTATTTTATATTTGCGCCTTTAAAATTGGGCAATAAATTAAATTCTATCTTGTCATTATTGTTGTCAAATAAACCGGAGACGCCGGAAGCCAAGGTGTAATCTATTGTCACTTCGTCTATAGCCGGACACTCGAAATACTTGTTAGCTGTGGATGTAAGTTTGTACTGCACATATTTGGAGTTGGGGATTCCTGCTTTGCTTCCCTTTGCGGCGACGCCCATCCAGGTTGACCAGGTACCATCTTCTGGGTCAGTGGTATCGCCCGATCTCAATGAAACATCCAGGCCGGAGCTGTCCGGAACTTCAGCCGACCATGCCACATTTCCCCACTCATAAGTGTTTACCCCGTCTCCAAATACTGACGACCCGTATTCTTCAACATTGCTTTTATTATGGACGTTCCCGTTATCCTTGGTGGAGATATGGCCATAGGAAGACGGGATGGAATCATAACTTAGATACCCTGTTTTAGAAACGCCGTGAAATATGTAACTCCACCCCCCGTAACTATTAGTAATTAAAACATCATTGACGCTGTTATTTGAAATTTTTCCCACCAGTGCGCCATGGGCCCCGTTGGTAGGAAGCTCGGTTCGAGTGGCAAAACTAGGCCCCCAATAAACATACGAATTGATCTTGTGTGATACGTCGTTATACCAATTGGCAAAGATTATATCGTTATTGCCATCCCGATCAAGATCAATAATCGTGTTCCCAATGGCAGAATGGGTTTCAAGCTCTTTTCGCGGCCTGGTTCTGAATCCTGTGGCACTGCCCCAATAAATATACGAATTGATGTTATAGGTTGATCCATTGTGGTGATTGCTGAATACTATGTCAAGCCAGCCGTCCTTGTCAACATCACCGACAGAAACACAGTAGGTGCCATATGTTTCCAGCGAATCTTTGGAATTATCATTATAAAATATGGAATCCTGTATTTTCTGTCCATAATATATATACGAAGGAATGCTGAATGTAAACCCACCTGCTGGGGGGTAACTACCCTGTTTATTTGGAACCACAATATCCAAAATGTCATCCTTGTTCAAATCTGCCACAGCTATATCAGATGAACTAAAACCGCCAAGGGTTGTTCTGTTAAAGCTCCGCCGGTTGTGTTTATTGCCCCAAAATATATACACCTGCGTGCCATACATGCTCGAAATCAGAAGATCAAGCGCACCGTCATGGTTCAAATCTGCCAGGCAGTTGCCGGTCCCGCCAGAAGCCTGAAGCAACGTTGTGTCGCTGTTTGTAAACCCGATCTTACTCCCCCAGTAAATTGTAGAATAGCCCCCGTAAAAATTGCTTATTAATATATCAAGATTGCCATCCCTGTCAATGTCGTCAATGGAATTTCCAGTTGAACCATTGGACGGCAAAGACTGACGGCTATCAATGGAATAGGTCCAGTCATGTTTGCCCCAATAAATGTAAGTATTGGAACCCTCAAGGTTGCAGATCACCAGATCCGCCCTTCCATCCTTATTGAGGTCATACAGAGCGCCAGGCGCCGTTTTAATGCAGCCGCTGTCGGCTCCATCGGTGGAGGTGAAAACATTGGCGTTGAAATCGCCGTCGGCGAAATCGGCCTGGCTGGCCTCGCGCCAGGTCCCGGCCA
Source organism: Candidatus Edwardsiibacteriota bacterium (assembly GCA_020053305.1). Taxonomy (GTDB): domain Bacteria; phylum Edwardsbacteria; class AC1; order AC1; family EtOH8; genus UBA2226. The sequence continues at coordinate 13,390 of JAGVNJ010000008.1, forward strand.
CTGCATTTTGCCAGGCTACAATTAGGCAGACTATGCTGAAGATTACTGCTATTTTTCTCATTGCTTTACTCCTATGTAATGTTTTCCCGAGTACAGCCATTTACACTAGAAATATACCTCTAATGATAGTCTCTGTCAAGCAAAAAATAAACATTTTTATCCGAAGATTTTTTTATAAACGGTCAAGGTCTCTTCCGCCGTTCTCTTCCAGGTGAAATCCTTAGCCCGAAGCAATCCTTTTTGGATCAATTCTTCAGTTAATTTGCTGTTCTCCAGCAGTTCCATTATTTTGTCCTTCAGAGATTCCTGGTCGGTGGGATTTATCATTATCCCGGCATCGCCGGCCACTTCGGGCAGCGAGGAAGTGTTTGAGGTTATCACCGGACAACCCGAGGCCATGGCCTCCAGAACCGGCAGACCGAATCCTTCGTATAGCGAAGGAAAGGCCAATATATCCGAGGCGGCGTAATAAAGCGGCAGGTCATCGCCTGGGATATTATCCCTGACCAGGACCCTGTTGGAAAGGTCATTCAATGATATGTATGCCTGCTCCGCATTAGATATCCGGCCCACCTTAAGCAACATAACATCCTGCCGGGACTTGGTTATTTGATCAAAGGCTTTAAGAACCGTAATGAAATTTTTCCTGGGGGCCGGGGTGCCGACATGCAGAATAATTTTATCTTTGACCGAAAGGCCCAGCTTCTGCCGGCATTCTATCTTGTCTCGGGGGTGGTATTCCGGGGAGACCCCCAGCATGATGGGCGTGATCTTCTCCGGCTTTATATGATATATCCGGATCAGGTCATCCTTGGTGGCCCGGGAGATGGAGATGATGTGATCGGCTTGTTTTAGGCCCGAATATAATATCCGGCGCCAGTATTTTTCAAAAAGGGACTCTGGCATTATCAGCGGGATTAAATCCAGGCAGGATATTACCCGCCGTTTGCCTGGCTTAAGAAATGACAGGTTCTGGCTGAGAATATGGATATTTTCGCAGTGATCATAGGCCCGGCCGCAATTTTTCCAGAAAAAAGGCTTGGCGATTGATCTGGCTACCGAGAGTCTGCTGTCCCTGCCGTTTTTGCCGTAAATATCGCAGGAGCCGCCCTGGTGATTATAATGGACGAATCTTATACCGGCCTGATCCTTTAAGGCCCGGTACAGATTCCAGGCATATACCCCGGCCCCGCTGTGTTCGGGCTGATCGTTGATGATGTCTATTTTCATGATAACCTGATTTCTCATTTAGGAATTGGAATAAAAAACGGGCGGTCAAAGCCGCCCCGTGATCAAGACACTCTATATCTCAAGCGATAGATCCAGCCTCATGGGATGGCCCAGTCCCGGGAAAGGCGTATAGGCAAAGTCTATGGAATATTTTTTATATTTGATGCCGAAGCCGGCGCCCAGCCCGGCAAAATCGTCCAGGTCGGAACCGTTCTGGATATCCCCCAGGTTCCCGTTATATCCCAGCCGGAGCGACAGATGTTCTATAAAATTCAATTCCGTGCCGAAATTCATTTTAAAAGAATTATCGACCGCCTTGTTGCCGGCCAGCAAAACTACCAGCCGGTCGGAGAATGGCCGGTATTCCATTCCGGCCCGCACCGTCAAGGGCATCTTTTCCTTGGTGGCGACGAAAGCCTTGGCCGCCGTCCCGATGTTGTTAACTGAGAACCCCAGTTTCAGGCTGGTTCCGTAGTTCCTTTTCTTTTTGGCCATAAAAATCTTTTGAGCCACCGTGGCCGGGTCCAGCTGGTAGATACAGCCCAGATCAACCGCCCCGCCGGCCGCCGAATAATCCAAGGTCTTATCGTAGATGCCCTTGAGGCTGGCTCCGGCATAAAGGTCATTAAGCAGCTCCCGGCCGTAACTGGCCTGGAGGACAAAAGACGAGTAGCTGAAATCCCCCAGCCCGGCCCCGGTGGGATCCAGCAGGGTGGTCTGTTTGATATCACCGCTGTTCAAGTAGGACAATGACAGCCCGGCGGCGGATTTTTCCTTTAAGGGATGGATGTAGGTTATATTGCCGATCTGGATGTCGGCGATATAATTGACATATCCGGCCGAGATCTTTTTGATATTACAGTAAGGCAGCGCCCCCGGATTGTAAAGAATACACGACGCGTCGCCCCCCATGGCCACGGTGGCCTCACCCAGCGAGGCCGGCAGGGCCTTGACCGGCACCCGCAGGAAAGAGAACCCGCTGTCCTCGGCCCAAGCCGGCAGGGTGGCGGCGGCCAAGGCGATAATCAGTATGCCGATCCTTTTGATCATTCCTTGATATCCCCCTGGTTATTGGGCGACAGAAAGAACACTTTCTGCCAGCGGTCGTCCGAATCGATGATCTGGCTGTTGTCGAAATTGAACGACGGGCGGGCCAGCACCGAAGCGAACTCCTGGCGGTGCATCCACAGCCAGTCCTGAACCTCCTCGTGCTCCAGGTTGTTCAAAAAATGCACGAACTCCTCCAGGGCGAACCCGCTCTGAGAGCGGCTCTCAAACCAAGCCTCGATCTCGGAGCTGTCCAGACTGGACAACAGTTCGAACAGGTCGCCCCAGTCCTTCTCCAAACCGATGGTGTTTCTATTATAGCTTTTGAAATAGGTCATTATATCCTCGATGATGTGAATGCTTCCGGTCTAATGTTACCCGAAAAAGACCCGATTGTCAACACAACCGGCGCCCGGCAGAACAGGATCTGCAATTTAGACACTGGACTAAAGACTAAAAATCCGAAATTCCAAATCCAAATGACCCAAACAACGACCCACTTCGTGAGTGCCGCGGTTTTGAATATTTGTATTTTGTCATTTGATATTGTTTCGTGTTTCGGTTTTCGTGCTTCGTATTTAAAAAAAGTCTACTGTCTCAATCACAGAAAACAGGATGCTCTATTTTCGGGATACGGTATTAAGGCCTTTCCTTTTATTATGCCGGGGATGCCTGGCTACTGCGTCTATGGCATTGACCAGCGCGGCGATGACCTGCACCTTCAACTGGGAGGTGGACATATTGACCATGGTATGGATATGCCCCCCCTCGCTGGCCACATAGTGGGGCGGGAGTTTATTAAGGGCATGGGTCATGATGTCAAGCTGGCAGGTGCGGCAGTGACAAAGGTCGCCCCGGGCCAGCAATACATTTTTCAGCTCCTCTTTTACCAGCTTTTCGGTATAGTTGGTGAGCTTTGCCATCTGTTTCTCCTTTTATTTTTATTTGGCCCGGCCCAGCAGGGCGGCCCCTATCTGGCTGGCATGAAAATTTATCCGTTCGAAATCGCTCAGCAGATCCAGATGCATGGTGCTGGTCTCCCGGGACTCCTTGAATCCCGCCTGCAGTCTCCCCAGATGCTTTTTGTACAGCTCCTTTTCCAGCGCCAGCACCTGATCCTTGCGGTTATGGGCCTTTCTGGCCAGCTCCAAATCGCCGGAGGCCAGGGCCCCTATGGCCAGGTCCAGGGTGGCCAGGGCTTCCCGGTAGAGCGATTTGATTTCATCCAGCCCTTCCTCGGAAAAGGCCAGATGCTGTTCGATCTTCTTGGCGGCGTGGCCCATGATGTTCTTGCTGATCACATCGCCGATATTTTCGATATCATTGACGATATACAACAATTCCACCCCGCGGCTGGACTGGTCCCCGGAGATGTCCTCCTGGGTTATCTTGACCACGAAGGGGGTTATGGCCTCCTCCAGCAGGTCCACCTTGTCGTCATCGGCCACCAGCTGGTTTCTCAGGCTGATATCGTTCTTCTCCAGGGCCTCACAGGAGCGGACCAGCATATCCTTGACCAGGTCGGCCATCCGCAGGATCTCCTGGGCCACCTGTCCGATGGCCAGCGAAGGCGTCTCCAGGGCCCGGTCATCAAGGTATTTGGGACCGAACATTTTTTGCCGGGGGGAGACCATGGGAATCATCCGATTGAGGAATTTTTCAAAAGGCTTAAGCCAGGGCAGGAAAAGCAGCGAGGCCAGCACGTTGAAAATGGTGTGGGCATTGGCTATCTGCCTGGCGGTATCGCCCCCGAACCTCTGGATCAAGGTTATAAAAGGAGCGATAAATATCAGGGCCGCTATTCCAGCCAGGATCTTGAATATGGTGTGCCCCCAGGCCGCCTTGATCGATTCCTGATTGCCGCCCCAGGCCGCCATCAGGGCCGCTCCGCAGGTGCCGATGTTGGCCCCGATGATTATGGGCATGGCGGCCGGCAGGGCTATAATATCCTGAAAGGCCAGGGTCAGCATTATCCCGATGGTGACGGCCGAGGACCTCACCAGCAGGGTGAACATCACTCCGATCAGCACCCCCAGCAGCGGGAGGGAACCCATCCCGGCGAACAGGCTCAGGAACCAGGGCATGGATTTCAGCGGCAGCAGCGAATCGGCGGTCAGTTTCATGCCGTAGAAGATCAGTCCGAAGCCGAATACTATCTGGGGATAATATCTCCAGGGCCGTTTTCCGGCCAGCATCATGGCCAGGAATCCGCCCACCACCAGGGCCAGGCAGTAATCGGACAGTTTGAAGGCGATCAGCTGGACGGTGATGGTGGTCCCGATGTCGGCCCCCAGGATCACCCCCAGCACCTGTCTTAAGGATATCAGCCCGGCGTTGGTCAGGGACACCAGCATCACGGTGGTGGCGGTGGACGACTGGACGATGCCCGTCACCAGGATCCCCACCCCCAGGCCCTTCCAGCGATTGTCGGTCAGGTTCCACAGCATCTGCTTCAGTTTGGTGCCGGCGGCCTTCTGCAGGCCCCGGGAGCAGAATCTGATGCCGAACAGAAAGAGCGCCAGGCCGCCTACGGCCCCCAGCAATGATATCAGCCACCAGTGGTTCTGGTAGGAGTTGAAAGAAAAGGTGACCGCCTTTTTGGGGTCGGCGGCCAGGTGGGCCTGGACGTAAATTATCTCCAGTTGCCTATGGGGAATGATCCGACAGATGGCATTGCCCTTGAGGTCGGAGACCGCGGTATCGGGTTCCAGCCGGGCGGTGCCCTCCCCCACCGGGACGAAGACCACCCTGGCCCCGGCCACCGGCCGGCCCCGGGCATCGGTGATCTGCACCACCAGGGGCTGCCCGGCCGGCTTCCCGATGGTCACCGCCTGGCGGTCGCCGGAGACATCGTTGCCCAGAGCGTCCACCGCCTTGCTGATGCGGTGATCGGCTCCCCACAGCGGCATTGAAAAAAGCCATGCCGCCAGGCCTAACAGCAGTATTTTTGGGATCCGGCTCACTCGGCCAGGTTGACCTCTATCACAAAGACCCCTTTATATCCCAGGACCTTGGCCCGGCGCTTGAGATTATCGGCGTCCTGGCGGGTAAGGTTGTTTCCCACCTGAACCTTGTAATAGGGCTCGGCCTCGGAGACGTAGATCTGCTGGTCGCCGAACTTCCACCGGGCATCCTCGGCCACCTTGCGGGCGTTCTCCAGGGTGGCCGAGGCGAATATCTGGACCCTCCACCCCCAAACGCTCTGGACCGCCCCCTTGCTGCCGACATACTGGCCCTCCGGGGCCGGAGCGGCCGGAGTGACCTCGGTGAACGGCTGCTTGGCCGGCTCCTGGACAACCGGTTCCTTGACCGGCTCCTGCACCGCCTCCTTTTTGGCGGAGCATCCCGCCAGCGCCGCCAGGATCAGGACCATTGATAAATGTTTGATCTTCATTCCGGCCTCCTTCGCCCATGAAAATTGTTTATAGATATCCCTTCAGGTCTTTATTGGCCCTTACCTGCTCCAGCAGTTTCCTTACCTCCTGGACCTGCGCCCGGGGGCAGACCATCACCGCATTGCCGGATTTGACGATGACCAGGTCGTTGACCCCCACCGCCGCCACCAGGCCCTCATCGCACAGGACGATATTGTCCTGGCAATCCAGCATTTCCACCTGGCCCAGCTTGATGTTCCCCCGGTCGTCACGGGGATGAAATCTCTCCAGGGCCTCCCACGATCCCAGGTCGTCCCAGCCGAACTCCCCCTTGATCACCGCCACCTGGTCGGCCTTTTCCATGATCCCGTAGTCGATGGATATCTTCTCCACCGCCTGGTAGAATTCGGCGAACTTTTCCCCGCCGGCCGACAGGCCGCCCTGGGCCTGCCACTCCATCAGCTGCCCGTAGAGTTTTGGCATGTGCTGCTTGAAGCTCTGCAGGATGGCGGCCGCCTTCCAGATGAAGATCCCGCCGTTCCAGTAAAAATATCCGCTGCGGTAGAATCTCCGGGCGGTCTCCATGTCCGGTTTCTCCCGGAAGCTTTTTACCATGAAGCAGGGGATGCGGCATTCCGGCAGGACCTCCCCCCGTTCGATATATCCGTAACCGGTCTCCGGCCGGTCGGGCTTGAGGCCGATGGTGACCAGGTAGTCCTTTTCAGCCAGCTCCGCCCCCTGCAACAGCACCTGGCGGAACATCTCCAGATCCCCTATGTGGTGGTCAGAGGGCAGCACCATCATCACTCCGGAGGGATCCTCCTTGAATATCTCGGCCGCCGCCACCGCGATGGCCGGGGCGGTATTGCGCCCCACCGGCTCGCCGATCAGCCTGACTTCCCTTATCCCGCTCTGCTTGATGGGCTCTATCAGGTCGGCGCTGGTCACCACCCACTGCCGTTCCCGGCTGGTCAAAGGTTCCACCCGATCCAGGGTCTCCTGCAGCATGCTGTTCTGGCCGGCCAGGGCCAGCAGTTGTTTGGGTTTGTTCTCCCGGCTTTTGGGCCAGAAACGCTCGCCCTTGCCCCCGGCCAGGACCACGGCATAGATGTTGCTCATTTTCCCCTTCTGCTGATATGTTGGCTCTTTATCATGGCCGCCAGCAAGGGCAGCATTATCTCATGATGGCCGGTGATGGAATATCCCTTGCCGCCCGATGCCACCGGCCGGCCCACCACGTTGACATTGGGCCGGTAGTGCTGGATCATGTCGAAATTGGCGGTGGTGAAATTTTTCACCGAATGCCCCAGGTTGCGGGCCACGGTCAGCGCTTTAAGGAAGACCTCCGGCAGAACCACCGAGGACCCCAGATTGATGACCACTCCGCCGGACAGCTTCGAGACCTCTTCCGCCAGTATCCGGAAATCCCGGTGGCTGGCGCTGCCTATCGAGGCTCCGTCGGCCGAAGGGTGCTGGTGAATGATGTCGGTGCCCACCGCCACATGAACCGTAACGGGTATTTTCAGGCGATAGCCCTCGGCCAGCAGGCTGTGGTTGATATAAGGGAATTTTCCCTCGTTCAGCATCAGCCCCAGGGTTTCCCCGAAGCCCAGGTCCTGGGCGTCGCCCTGGATCACCGCCCCGTTGATCAGGTCGGCCGTCTCCCGGGCCATGCCGAATGATCCGTCCTCCAGCCCTATTTGAACATCCTCCGATGTCCGCCCCCAGCAGGCCATCTCGAAATCATGGATGGCCCCGGCCCCGTTGGTGGCCAGGCCGGTGATGAAGCCCCGTTTCATCAGGTCTATGATCACCGGGTTCAGGCCGCATTTTATGGGATGGGCACCCGTCATCAATATCACCGGACGCTTCCTCCGGCGGGCCGTAGCTACGGCCGCCGCCACCTCCCGCAGTTCCCGGGCCTTGAGGATGTCGGGCAGGCCATTGATGAAATCCTCCAGCGGCTTGCCGGGATCGGGTATCGAAGCCAAATTGTTTCGTCCCACCCGGCTGGTTCTTTTGGCTATCGAGTGGCGCTTGACCAGGCCCAGGTCGGCCTCGGGGTATCTTCCCATAAAAAATCCTAAAATAATTATTACTTTTCGGTGATGCCGGGGCTGTATTCCTTTAGCACCGCGTTGATGGAGCCGATGAGGATCTTGCTCTTCATCAGCACCGGGATCTTCCTCTCGTCGTTGGTCAGCCATACCCACAGCCGCCCTTTGTTCTCGAACAGTCCCGGGGTCCTTAAGACCGGCTCCACCATCAGGCACTCCACCTTGCCGAAGATGGTCTTCATCATCTCCTTTTTGTAGACCTTGACCTCCAGAGGGTAATTCTTCTTGTCGGTGTGGTTGTCTATGTAGATCGACTTCCCCACCTCCAGCGGGAAAAGCCGGGCCCAGTACAGGGAGATCAATATATCCTTGGCCTCCGGGAACAGGTCGACCTCCTGGCCGGTGCTGTAAAAAGCTTTTCCTCTCTCCTGGTCGAACTCCACCGATTCCTGATGGTGATAACCGCCCTCGTTGAGCATTTTCTGGTAACGCAGGGAGTACAGCTTCTCGTGATCAGCGAAAGATTCTATCCGGTCGTGAACCCGGTAGAAGAACGAGAAGGTGGGGTTGGACCAGGTCTCGTTGACGATGTGATAGGCCCGACGGTCCCGGGCCCAAGTCAGCGCGCTGTCCACCCTCATGTATGACGTTCCGGCTTTGATGAATGTTATCCCGGCCCCCTTCCATTCGATGGAGTACTCCATCTTCTCGCCGCGCTTCAGCTTTTTTCCGGTGATGGTCGATTTCAGGGTATCCGCCACCGGGATGCCAGCCCAGGCGATATTTGACAATCCAAAAACCGTTATCAAACAAAGCAAAGCACGAATGCTTTTTGATGATCTCATAATTTAACGTTTATTCCCGATTAATGTTTTCGTTTATTGACTGGTTTATTTTCGAAAAAACCTCTTCCACCGTGACCTTATCCATGCAATCGTATTCGGGACATTTTCGGTCGGTGCATTTTCGGCATAATTCCACCGGCGGGATAAGCGTTGAATGTCCCGGGCCGTAAGGCCCCCAGCGTTTGGGGTGACAGGGGATCATCGGGCAGTACAGGCCTATCACCTTGGTCGTTACCGCCGTAGCAATATGCAGCGGCCCGGTGCTGTTGGCCACCATTAATTTTGCCTGCGACAGAAAAGCGGCCAGCTCCGGCAGGGAAAGACCCGACACCCAGGCCGGCTGGGTTTTAAGATAAGCCCGTAGTTTTTCTTTGATGCGTTCTTCGCCCGGCCCCAGGGTCACGGCCACTTTTATTTTCTGAATTCTGAATTCTGAATTCTGAATTCGATCTATCACATCGGCAAACTTTTGGATCGGCCAATCCCTGGCCGAGCCCCCGCTGCCGGGATGGATGACTATGAACGGCTGGCTGAGGTCAATTTTTCCGGATAGTTTTTTTGTGATCTGCTCCTTCAACTCCCCGGTAACCGATATCTCCGGCAGATATTTTTTCTCGGAATAAGATTCGATGCCTAATCCCGAGCGCACCAGATCCAGGTTATGCTCCAGTTCGTGCTTCAGGCTGAACTTGCGGTGCTGTTTCACCCGGCGGTTGAACAGCAGGCTGTATGACCGGTAGGCGGTGCCGATCCTGACCGGGACCCCGGCCAGCCGCAGGGCCCAGGCCAGCCGGCCGGTGGGGTGCAGCAGGACAGCCAGATCGAAATCATGCGTCTTTAGGATTTTGGCCAATCCCCGGGCATTCAGGTTTGGATGGTCATTTATCACCGCATCCACCGATTTTGAGAGCGCGATCAGCGGGGCGGTGTATTCCCGGGCCAGAAAAGTGATCCGGCATCCGGGATAAATATCCTTTAAAAGAGCGGCGGCGGAAAGCGACAGGATAACGTCCCCTATCCGGTCGGTCCTTACCAGCAGTATGTTTTTATATGCTTTATCAGACAATTTATTAAGAAATAATTTAATTTCAACCTCGCCCTTCCCTCTCTTTAAGCATTAGGAGAGGGGTAGGGAAGAGGTCAACGATTTGCCTTGAGATGATTATGCCCCTTCTTGGCCGCCTTGAAGATGGCATCCATATCCAGCTGTTTGATGCATTCCAGGCTGTCGCAGGATTTCTTCCAGCAGGGGCTGCAGTCCAGGTCGGGCACGATCCGTTCTCCCCGCCCGAACAGCTCGATCTCGCCGGCGCAGGACAGTCCGAACCACACCACCACGTATTTTTTGAGGGCGATGGCCATGTGCATGGCCGAGGTGTCCCCGGTGATCACCAGGTCGCAGGCGTCCACGTAGACCACGCCCCGGCGAATGCCCTGGTCGGTGGGGCTGTTGATGACAAAGGCCCCGGCCCGGTCCTTGATCTCCTTGTTGCGCTGGCTCTCGGCCTTCCCGCCCAGCAGCATTATCCGGGCATTGGGCAGTTCGTTCTGTATCCGGCCGATCAGTTCCAGATGCTGCTCGACGGTCATCTTCTTGTTGGGGAAAAGGTCGGAACATCCGGTGTTGAACCCGATGACGATATCGTTCTTTTCGATCCCGTTGTTCCGGCGGTAGGCCGCGGCCCAGGCCTTCTCCTCCGGAGTCAGCTCCAGCACGTAATCCTCGCCCTGATAATCCAGCGCCATGGCCTGGGCCAGAAACTGTATCCCGGTCACCTGGTTCTTCTTGAACTTCAGGTCGTCGTCGATGCCCAGCCGGTAGGCGTATTCGGCCTCGGGGTTGAAATAGGTGATGGCCCCGTTCTGGTCCAGGGCGAAGCCCAGCTTCTCCTCGGCCTGAACCAAATTGGCCAGAGCATCCGAGCGGTAGGCCTTGTCGATGGAATAGATCTTGTCGTACTTGATGGCCTGCAGGATGCTGACGGTCTCGAAGTCGTAGGGCCATATCTTGTCGATGTAAGGGTTGTTCTGCAGCAGGGGAATGGCCATCGGCAGGGTCACCCAGTGGATGGCGCTCTGGGGGTCCTGGCGCTTGATGGCCGGCAGCAGGGCGGTGGTCATCAGCACTGCGCCCAGGGCGTCCAGGTTGATGATCAGGATCTTTTTGCCGCGGGGCTTTTGCTCCTGGCAGGTCTGGCACAGCCAGCCCGGCCGGCAGGGCTTGTAGCCGTTAAAATCCTTGCAGTCAATGGTGGGATTCAAATTTCGTAACCTATAAGTAAGTTAATATATTACAATTTACGACGTTAGTGTTTTATTATAACAAAATAAAGGGAAAATGCAACAGAAATATGCATGGTATGAACTTCAAAGATTCATTCTTTATTTACACGAGCTTTTATTATTCCTTTTGTCATTGCGATTTACTTTCCTTGACACAAACGAAGCAATCTCCGAGCTGCTTGCTTGTTTGTTAGCCCGGAGAAGATCGCTTCGCATGCAAAATAAAAGCTGTCTCGCGATGACCATTCATTTCTCGATCAACAGCTCGACTGTGAATATGCTATCAACGGTAAAACAAAAAGACGGCCCCTTCGGCCGCCTGCGGATGTAAGATGTAATATCTTTATTTAATCATCTACTGTTAAATCTGGATGGAGCGGTACACTTTTAACCACCTTAAGTAGAATGCATTTTCGGTGACAAAATAATTGTTGTGTTTCATCATAGTCGGGCTTAGGGTAAATAATTAGTTTGACTGCTTTGTTGAAATCTAAGGTTTTGCCACAAAAACAACAAATGACGTTTTGTTTTCTCTTTTCAATCATAACTCACGTCTTCTTATATAAAGATTTATGATATAAAATCTCACATCTCCTGCCGGCCGGTCAGGGCCCGGCTCAATGTCACCTCGTCGGAGAACTCCAGATCGCTGCCCACCGGCAGTCCCCGGGCGATCCGGGTCACCTTTATCCCCAATGGCTTGACCAGCTTCATCAGGTACAGCGCGGTGGCCTCGCCCTCGGCATTGGGGTTGGTGGCGATGATCATCTCCCTGACCTCGGTCTTCTCCAGCCTCTGCATCAGCTCACGGATACGCAGGTCGTCCGGGCCGATGCCGTCTAAGGGCGAAAGATGCCCCTGCAACACATGATACAGCCCGTGAAACTCCGAGGTTTTTTCTATGGCCAGCAGGTCGTTGGTCTCCTCCACCACGCAGATCAGGGCCGGCTCCCGCTTTACGTCCCGGCAGATGGTGCACAGGTCGTTCTCCGAGGCGTTGAAGCACTGGACGCAGAAGCGGACCTTTTCCTTCAGCTCCACGATGGCGTTGGCCAGGGCCACCGCGTCCTCCTGGCTGGACTTGAGCAGATAGAAGGCCAGACGCTGGGCGGTCTTCCGCCCGATGCCGGGAAGCTTCATCAGCTCGTCTATGGTGCGCGACAGTATTTCCGATCCGTAATGCATAATTCTTTCTACCCCACCCGTATCCCTCCCCTCGAGGGGAGGGATCAAAGGGAGAGGTTTAAAACATCCCCGGGAGGCTCATCCCGCCGGTCAGGGCGGACATCTCCCTGGCCGCCAGGTCGCGGGACATTTTTACGGCCTCCTGCACCCCGCTCAAGACCAGCTCCTGCAGCATCTCGGCTTCCTCGGGCTTGACGATCTCCGGGGAGATCTTTATATCCAGAACATTCTGCTGGCCGTCGGCAATGACCTTGACCATGCCGCCGCCCACCGAGGCCTCCACCCTCTTGTCGGCCAGTTCTTTCTGGATGCTTTCCATCTTCGACTGCATCATCTGGGCCTGCTTTAAAATATCCCCCATTCCCTTGGCCATCATGCCTCCTTTTATAATTTCAAGACAACATCGACAATATTGTCATTCCCATGTAAATGGGAATCCAGCAAGCCCCTGGATACCTGCTGGAGTTTATGCTGAATGTAATGAAGTGCAGGTATGACATTACAAGTCAAACCTTATAGCCTTACACCACCTCGCCGTCCACCGCATCCATGAAATTCTTCAGCTGGGGCGATTCCATGACCTCGGATTTCCTGCGGTCTACCTCATCCTGCCGGCTCAGGCGCTGGGGGGCCTCCTTTACCTGCGGCGTCTGGGAGGTCTGCCCTTTTTCGATCTGGCAGATGACCTTGAGTTTCTGCCCCCATAATTTCAGGGTCTCCTCCTGGATCAGCTCCTGGTAGCTCTTGTCCTCCAGGGATTTTTTATGAAAGTTGGCCTGGGGACCGAAGCTCAGGATAAGGCTGCCGTCGCTGACTCCCACCGGACGGGCCGAGGCCAGGCAGGTCCCGGCGGTCATGTGCCGCTCCTGGACCGCTGTTATCAGCCTCTGCCACAGGGATTCGAAATCCCGGCTCACCGGCTCGGCGGAAACTGTGTATTCAGCCGGTTCTTCTTTTACCGGGCTGGCATCCAGTTTAGACTGCTTGGGAGGCTTTGCGGCCGGAGCCGACTGTTCCTCTTTCTCCGGATTGTCCCCGCCCTGGTCCAGCAGTTTTATCACTTCCTCCAGCCGGACGGTGGAGTCAAGGTTGCACAGCCTTAAGGCGGCCATCTCCAGTATCAGCCGGGCCTGGGAACTGCGCTTCATAGTGGCCTCGGCGTCTATCAGGATGTTGACCATCCGCAATATATCCCGGTCATCCAGGCCTTCGGCCTGTTTTGTATACTTATCCACTTCCTCGGGGGTCATCTCCCCGGCCGCGGTCCGGCCGGAGCCGGCGGCTATCAGCAGCAGCTTGCGCAGGTGGGCCAGCCATCCCAGGATGAACTCCTGCAGATCGTAGCCGCCAACTGCCACCTGGTCGATCAACGACAGAATACCCGGCTTGTCGTGGGCCCTCACCAGTTCCAGGGTCTTGAAATACATCTCCTCGTCCACCAAACCCAGCACCTGCCGGGCGTCTTCGGCTTTGATGCTGTTGCCGCTGAAGGCGATCAGCTGGTCCATCAGGCTGATGGAATCGCGCATGGAGCCCTCGGCCTTCTTGGCCACGATATACAGGCACTCGTCATCGGCCTGGACCTCCTCGCCGGACAGCATCTTCTTGAGATGGGCCACGATCTCGTTCAGCTGGATGCGGCGGAAATCGAAGCGCTGGCAGCGGGACAATATGGTGATGGGCACCTTGTGCACTTCGGTGGTGGCGAAGACGAACACCACGTGGGCCGGCGGCTCCTCCAGGGTCTTCAGCAGGGCGTTGAAGGCCTCCTTGGTCAGCATGTGGACCTCGTCGATGATGTAGATCTTGTACTTGCCCTGGGTGGGGGTGTATTTGACGTTCTCCCGCAGGTCGCGGATCTGGTCGATGCCGCGGTTGGAGGCGCCGTCTATCTCCAGCACGTCCATGCTGCGCGAGCCGGTGATCTCCAGGCAGGAGGTGCACTGGTTGCAGGGCGTCTCGGTGGGCCCCTGGGCGCAGTTGAGGGCCTTGGCCAGGATCCGGGCGGTGGTGGTCTTGCCCACCCCCCGGGCCCCGGCGAAGATGTAGGCGTGGGCGGTGCGCTTGGTGCGGATGGCGTTGCGCAGGGTGGTGCTTACGTGCTCCTGGCCCACGATCTCCTCGAAGTTCTGGGGCCGCCACTTGCGGGCTAAAACAAGGTATGACATAAAATATTTTCCTGAATTGTCAGATTATTTTCACTTTACGAGCCTCTACAAAACTAACCACGGAAGCACGGAAGTATGGAAAACACGGGATATTCCCAACTAATAGTTTATCCTTAGGGTATTCTCTTTTCATAAATTCAGTGGTTCAGTGGTGAAAGACAACTGGGCAGATTTATTTTTGCATTTTGATTTAAAGAAAGAGGGCCAGGCTTATCCGATAACAAGGAGAGATTTTGCGTACCGTTGCTACCTTCCGGTCCTGGCGGGATTGGCAGTCTTCGCTTCCATCGGGCCCGGCCCATATTCAATTTTATCAGAGCAGGGGTGGTTTGTCAACGATTGGCCTTGCCGTTTACTGCACGCCCACCTTGAACAACCCGCCCACCGCCGACAGGATCAGGATGAAGACAGCCCAGCAGGCGAACACCGTCCAGTAGCTCTTTTTGCGGGGCGCCCCGGAAAAGACCGAGAAGCCGATGGCCATCACCACCAGCGACCAGATGGTGAAAAAATCTATGTGGTTCAGCAGCCGCACCAGGAAACCCTCCTCCATCTCGGCCGGAAGCATCAGGCCCAGGGAGGTGCTGACCTTGGCGGTCTCCTTTAGGAACATCAGCGGGACCTTGACGATGGCACCGGGAATGTTTATCAGCGAGCCCAGGACAGCCGCGGTGAACATCTGCTTGAATTGGGCCTTGTGGCCCGCCATGGAGAATATCCACCAGAAGACCAAGCCCACCAGCAGCAGGCCGGCCGGCATCATGATCAGATTGCCGGCCAGCCCGGCGATCAGGGGGATCGGTCCGCTCATCCTAGCCTGGATGGCCTCCACCTGTTCCGCCGGAATGTCGGGGTTGCCGGCGATCTTGGCTATCTGCTCCGGCATAACTATGGTGGGCAGGATGATGGCCGTCACTATCAGGGTGAAGACCACGCTGACGATCAGGGGAATCAGCCAGCGGGGCTGGTCCTTCATCCCTTCAAAGACCTTGTCGGGCTGGTAATAGGTGCCGAGGATGTCATTCAGCCATTTCATGCTATTCTCCTTCCTTGATTAATTAACCCTAGGTTTCGTCATTCCTGCGAAAGCAGGAATCCACATCCTTAGTTGGATGCCCGTCTGCACGGGCATGACAACAAGAGTGTGGTCCATACGTATAACTTTTACCGCAAAGGTCACAGCGTGCGTAAAGTATGTCATACCTGCAAAGCTTGTCCTCGCGAAGGCGGGGAGCAGGTATCAAACTTATCTTTTTATGGATTCCCGCCTTCCCCCGGCCCCGCTTTGGCGGAGCCTCGACTTTGTCGGGGCGTGGCGCGGGAATGACACGGTAGCCTTTAATGTTTAGGAAGACTACAGCGACTCTTTCTTTTTAATAATTCTCAACACAAAGAACCCTAAGACGGCAAAGATTATATGATCACACGTTGGATGCCGTTCTCAATATTTTATTTTTGATTTTTAATTTTAAAAGAAGCTCCGCTATCTGGACCGCATTGGTGGCCGCGCCTTTGCGCAGGTTATCCGCCACCACCCACATCACAAAGGCGTTCTTTTTAAAAGGATCGGGCCGCAATCGGCCGACATAGGTCAGGTCGGAATCCTTCAATTCCGCCGGGGTAATATAATCCTTGTTGCTGAAAACCACGCCCGGCGCCGTGGCCAGCAATTGTTCGATCTGCTTTAAAGTGCAGTTCTTCCCGGTCTCGAAGTAGACCGACTCCGAATGTCCGGTCATCACCGGGACCCTGACCGTGGTGGCGTTGACGGCGATATTTTTGTCGTGCAGTATCTTCTGGGTCTCTTTTACCATCTTCCACTCCTCGCCGCTGTAGCCCAGCTGGGAGAAATCCGATATCTGTGGTATCACATTGTTGGCAATTGCGCGAGGGAATGTAGAATTCTGAATTCTGAATTCTGAATTCTTTGCCTGCCTTTCCAGTTCCGCCACGCCCGCCCTTCCCGCCCCCGACACCGCCTGGTAGGTGGACACCACTATCCTCTTGACCCGGTATCTTTTATGGATCGGCGCCAGGGCCGCCACCATTTGGATGGTGGAGCAGTTGGGGTTGGCTATCAAGCCCCGTTGCTTTTTGACATCCTCGGGGTTGGCCTCGGGCACGATCAGCGGCACGCTGGGATGCATCCTGAAATCCGAGCCGTTGTCTATCACCACCGCCCCGGCCGCTATGGCCTTTTGAGCATAGAGCCGGCTGGCGCCCTTTTCGCCCTCGGTGCCGGCAAAGAAGATGATATCGCAGCCGGAGAAGTCGGCCGTCTTCACCGACATCACCGGATAATTTTTTCCCTGGAACTTTATCCGCCTACCGGCCGACCGGGAAGAGGCCCACAATTTAAGGCCCGCCAGGGGAAATTTTCTTTCCTCCAGAACCTTGAGTATGGTCTGGCCCACCAGCCCGGTGGCGCCCACTAGACCTACTATCATCGATCCCTTGGTCATTCCAGCGGTCTTGATTTTAGGGCCGCCTCGGCCATCACCAGGATGGAGCACTTGCCCATGACCTCCTCTTCGGCCGGACCGTCATTGGCCTTGTTCACTCCCAGCAAAGCGGTGAACCTCTTGGGCTCCTGGCTGCTTTCCGGCAGAAGTGAGCCGTCCACCCAGAAACTGCATTTCTCCTTGATGCACTCCGACTCCTCCGGTTTCCTGATGAACCTGATGGGACAGATCATGGTGGCCCTCCAATTTTGTGGTTGGGAAAGACTGCTTTACTTTTACCACTGAAACACGGAATTTATGAATATATTTTTGGGATTGTCAACTGAAACTTAGAAATATCCCCTGTTTCCAAAATTTCCGTGATTCCGTGGTTAACCCCGGGAAGGATTATCCGATGAAACTCTTGTGCAGGGCCAGCACCGCCTTCTCGATGTCCTTGCGGGCCACGAAGCAGCTTAGCTTGGTCTCGCTGGTGGTCATGCCCTCGATATGGATCTTGACCTTGCCCAGCTGGGCCAGCATCCTGGCCATGACGGCCGGCTCGCTGCCCACCCCGCTGCCGATCAGCGACACTGCGCCGATGTCCTGGTTGACGTACAGGCCGGCCCCCTTCATCTTCTTCAGGTTCTTTTCCATGATCTCTTGGGCCGCCTTGAGGTCCGCCTGGTTGACGATGAAGTTGAGGTCGGTCTTATCCTTGTCGCCCCCGCCGTGGAAATAGGACCTGATGTATATCCCGGCCCCGGCCAGCTGGGTGACCACCTGGCTTAAAAGGACGCTCCTGCGGGGCACCGCCTTCATGGCCAGCATGGCCAGAAATTTATCGTGGGCAATGGCTTTGACGACCACCCTCTCCATCTTAGAACCTTTCCCTACTATCGTTCCCGGTTTATGGTCGAAACTGCCGCGGCAGACCAGCGGCATTTTATATTTGGCGGCCAGCTCCACCGCCCTTAAGTGCAGCACCTGGGCCCCGCAGCTGGACAGCTCCAGCATCTCGTCGAATGATATCTCTTTTATCGGCCGGGCGGTCTTGACCAGCCGGGGGTCGGCCGAAAAAATTCCCGGAAAGTCGCTGTATATCTCGCAGGCGTCGGCCTCCAGGGCCACCGCCAGGGCCACCGCGGTGGTGTCCGAGCCGCCCCGCCCCAGGGTGGTGATCTCCCTGGCCAGGCTGACCCCCTGGAAACCGGCCACGATCACTATGCTATCATTTTTAAGGGAATCTTTCAAGCGTTCCGGCTTTATTTCCAGGATCTTGGCCCGGGTGTGGCTGGAGTCGGTGATGATGCCCACCTGCGACCCGGTGAAGGATACCGCCTTTTCGCCCAGCTCGTGGATGGCCATGGCTAAAAGGGCCATGGAGATCCGCTCTCCGGTGGTCAGCAGCATGTCCATCTCGCGCCTGGGCGGGTCGGAGGATATCTGGCGGGCCAGGGTGCTCAGGTCGTCGGTGGTGTCGGCCATGGCCGAGACGACTACGACGACTTTGTTGCCCCGGCGCTTAGCCCGGACGATCCGGGCGGCCACCGCTTTGATGCGCTGGACGTTGGAGACCGAACTGCCTCCGTATTTTTGGACGATTATCGGCATATGTTTGACAGGATTAACATGATTATTTCTAATTCTTCCAATTCTCAGATATTTCTTTCCAATTACTTTCTGCCACTTCTTTGGCCTTCTCCGCAAAATCATCATTTTGACTTGCGTGAATTATCGCCCGCGAAGAACTGATGATTATTCCCAGCCCGTCATCACGAAGCCCGTTATTCATCACTTCCCTGACCGATCCGCCCTGGGCGCCCAAGCCGGGGACCAAAAATGTAACAGTAGGCGCAATTTTTCTTATTTCCCGTAATTGTGAAGGGAACGTCGCCCCGACGACAAAAAGAATATTTCCGTTATAATTCCATTCTGTCACAGCTTTTTTTGCCACAGCGATATATACCGGTAGGCCATTGATCATTTCATCCTGAAAATCCCTGGAGCTTGGATTTGACGTTTTACATAAAATGATGACCCCTTTTTCCTTCCTGTCCGTGAAAGGCTTAACAGAATCGAACCCCAGATATGGATTTACAGTGACCGCATCCGCCTTATACCTATCGAAGGCCTCCATGGCATACATTTCCGCAGTAGGTCCGATATCGCTTCTTTTGGCATCAAGGATTACCGGGATTCCGGGATATTCATCATGGACATACTGGATCGTCATTTCCAATTCTTTTTCCGCACCGATAGCGCCGTAATATGCGGCCTGAGGCTTAAAGGAACAAACATAGGGATGGGTTGAGTCAATTATCGCTTTATTGAATTCAAATATTGGGTTTCCCTTCGCCATTATTGACTGCGGTATTTTCTCTCGCGATGGATCAAGGCCAACGCAGAGAACTGTCTTTGCCTTTTTTTGACGGGATTCTAATTTTTCAAGAAATGTCATCAATTATTGCTTTCCTGTTTTTAGCCTAAAGAAATCGAGATTTACCTGACCTTTCGGCGGCCAAGCCGCCCATCCCCTGGCCGTTCTCGATGGCCCGGGTCAAATCGTTCAGGAATCTCACCATCGGGGCGCCGTCTATCACATCGTGGTCTATCAGGACGGTCATGTTCAGGATATCCCTGATCTTGATCTCGTTATCCACCACTTTGGGCTTTTTTAACACCGAGCCCACCCCGAAAGAGACCGGATGTATGGACCGGTGAATGAACCAGCCGTTTATCCGGCCCATCATGCCCAGCGAGGTCACCACGGTGTTGCCCATCTTTTTATAAGCGAACCTGGGATTTTTCAGTATCATCCGCCAAACGGCCCTTCGTAAAAAGCCCGGCAGGTGATAATACAGGTTCTGGTAGGCGGCGGTCCGCTTTTTAAGGACCACATCCCTGCCCGATAATTCCTGGTCCTTGGCGTTCTCGATCTCCCGGGTTATTTCCAGGGGGCTCTTCTTGTCGGCCCTTTCGATGACCATGGGGATGGGGACCTTGTTGTCGCCGATGGTCTTCTCGACCAGCATCGAGACGTTGATGTCGTTGAAGATGATAAGTTTCTTTTTGCTGTATAGATATGCCGAGGCCTCGGGGTGCTTTTGCAGGACCACGCTGATGACCTTGATAAGCCAGGCATTGAAGGATATATTGAGGCCGCTTTTTCTCAGGTCCTTTAGTTTGCCTCGGCTGTCGGTGACGTCGAACTCCAGCAGGGCGGTTACATGGTGTTTTGATGCTCCGATGGATGAGATGTCAAAGGTTGCTATTCGTGATCGGGGGATATTTTGGTATTGGTATGGAGTGTTCATCTTGGACGATTATTGGCATATATTTGACAGTATTAACATGAGTTTCAATTTGTTTTAAATGTATTGTAAGATAAAAGTCAACGTCGAATTTTTGTATTTTTTAAAATTTGCTTTCCTGCATTAACTTGATAATTTTCACAAACCGCTTGTTACTTTTTAAAGTACTCCACTCTTTACCATTTTCAATTTTATTAACCCGGCAAATAAATATATCAAAATGATCTGGTTTGTGATATAATTGGTGCATGAAACAAATAGATGCACGCAAACACAGTACAGAAGTTCA
>JAGVNJ010000039.1 GCA_020053305.1 Candidatus Edwardsiibacteriota bacterium
CCATACCGATATGCCATTACCTGCTCCTTTTTTTATTACAGGCAATTATAGCATATTCAGCATCGCTTGTCATTTCCTCCCTTATTATGACACAGTCTGTGGGAGAGGGGTTTTGTAGTCCCGGCGGAAACCGGGCCACAACCGCCCAAACGGCCAAAATATAATAGCAACAAAACCAAGTTTTCCCGTTGACTTTTAATAGGGGTTGGATGTATTATTTTAAAAATGGCTATTATGCAATGAGCGTAAAATATAAGTATAGTTATTTATAAAAAATACTTGACAATGGCGTCGCAATATGATAATTTGTATATACATTTGATGATTAAATATTGGAACAAGCAGAATTGTCGCCACGCTAATTTAAAAAAGCGCGGTGTTTTTTAATTTAAGTTAAAACTTAAAATGAACAATTATAAAAACATATTGAGCAAAAGTAATAAAAGCTATGAAGCTGCTTGTGCTATTAATGATGGTTTAAGGGGTCAGTATTATCCGGATATTGCTATAAGTCGTTTTTATTATTCGGCACTTCAGTTAGCATGCTACACGGCTTTTATTACTGGACTTTCACCGGATGAACTATCAAATGACAAGTCACATGATGATATAATAAAACATATAAATAAACATGTAGATATAAGCATTTCGAGTTTGCTATGGCAACTAAAAAACAAGAGAAAAAAGGCGGATTATTACCCTGAAGAATTTTTGCCAACCGAAGCAAACAATGTTTTGCAAGATGCACAAAGATGTAGAAGGGCTTTGACTGAATTTATTAGGAGTTTACAGAATGAGCAATAAAATAAATGAAATATGTAATCGTATTGAAGAGGAATTTGGCAACGGCGTTATTGCTTCCACCTCAAAGTTACCGTTTCTATGCCCAGTTGAGGTTAATCCTACCATAGAAGTCTATAATATACCCGACCAATTGGTCAATGAGTTTGACAAATGGGTAATGGTTCTGTGGGAAGAATATATGACTAATAACGACTTGTTTGTTAATATAATATCACATGCTAAAAGTGCAACGGATAAATATTACCAATCCGAAGTGTCGCGTATTTTGTTTATGCGTATGCTTTCTATGTCAAGCAATAAACATAAAATACATTCAAAATATGTTTTTAATAGTTTGGGTATTATAACAACTCTTAATAAGAAGAGGAGCTTAGGTTTTTGCACATACTCCCAAGATATTTTTGAAAGCCAAAAGGAACCAGATGGTTATAAAACCTTAAGACTTTCTGACTGCGGCAACTATAATTATGAACTGGCTGCGTAAAATGGATAATAAAAAACAACCCGGTATAATATTTACAGGCACAACCATAAAAAAGTTGAGCTTTGAATTAAACTCAAAATTCACACAGCCTAAAGAGCCTATACAACTTGGCGTACACCTTGAACACAAGAATAATATAATAGGCAATAAGCTTGAATGTGAATTGTATATAGAATTATTTAAAAATGTTGAAAACGCCCCTTTTAAATTAGAAATTGCATTATTGGGAATATTCGAAAAGAGTGAGCAACCCAATATGGAACTTGAGGAGTTCGGGAAAGTAAATGCACCAGCATTGATGATTCCGTATTTAAGGGAGTTAGTAGATAATATTTCAAGCAGGACATTTCTACCACCTATTTTGTTGCCACCAATTAATATTGCGGCATTTATTAACGAGGAATCAAAGTAAATCCATAATATTAAATTTAAAAGCGGCTGGAGTTTCTCCAGCCGCTTTTAGTTTTTCAATGTCAATCACACCTGCATCTCTTTTATCTTCTTCAACCCGAACCGCAAGGGAAGATACATGGCGAGGCCAGATAATAATAAAAATATCCCGAAAGAAATCACCAGGGCCTGGCCGTAGTTTATCCGATGCCGCCATTGGCTGAGGGCATACAGGTAGGCCGGCCAGGCCAGCACCACGATAGACAACGCCACATAGGCCAAGCCGGCCAAAGCCGCCAGCAGGCCGCCCAGCCCGGAGGCGATCTTGCTGGGGTTGCGCTCCTTGAAATCCGGCATCATGGCCCCCAGGCCCAGGGTCAGGCTGGTCAGCACCAAGCACATCAGCCCCAGGCTGATATGGCTGATCACCTTCAACCCCGGCATGGTGTGCAGCAGCTGGTTGGATATCAAACTCAATGTCTCGGTCAGCACCAGGGCCACGATGATGCTGACGAAGGCCTTTTCGGCGAACAACCTGTATCCCTTGATGGGGGAGGATTTGATGAACCACAGGGTGGGCCCCTCCAGGCTAATCACCGGGAAGACGAACCGCACCGAGAGGGTGGCCAGGATGTAACCGGCGAAGGCGAAGTTGATGAAGGTGATCACTACCTTCCACATGGGAAAGGTGAAGAACATGGGGTAGCGGTGCAGGCTGCCCAGGTAGATCACCAGCAGGGAGATGAAGATCAGGCCCTGGGCCCACTGGGTGGGGTCGCGCAGGAACAGCAGGCTGTCCTTGGCGGCGATGGGAAATTTTCGGGCCCACCAGGAGGTCAGCCGGCGATTGGAGCCGTAACTCTCCATCGGGGAGCTGGTCACCCGGGTGGTCAGGCTGTTAAGATAGAACCTTTGGCTCAGGTAATAACAGAGCGAGGTCAAAAACAGGGCGGTGATGGCCAGCAGCCAGAGCCGGCCCAGGGCCGTCGAAAGCCCACCCCGCACCCCGGCCATCAGCCCTTCGGTGATCCAGGTGCTGGGCAGCAGGGGCGAATTGACCACCGCCAGGGACGACAGGTAGCTCTCCAGTTCGGGCATGGTGTTTATCTGGGCGATGGACATTCCCTGGGGCCGGACAAAGGCGAAAAAGGCCCAGGAGGCCATGGCCAGAAAGGCTAAAAGCCCGGCCAGCAGATGCCGCAGGCTCAGTTTGGGAAAGATCCTCACCGCCACCAGCAGCAGCGAGACCGCCAGGGCGGCCGGGATGACCACGAAAGGCGGCAGCAGGGCCAGGCCCAGCAGGATGCCCCAGAGGCTGGCCTTAAGGGTCACCAGCAGGGCCACGGTCAGCGGCAGCCCCAGGATCAAGGTGGCCCAGGAACTGTAGAAGAAGGTTTTGTAAAAGCTGTATTCAAAAAGGGCCCGGGAGGGCAGGGGGGTGGACAGCAGGAAATCCACCTCCCGGGAGCGGAACAGGGTGGACAGCGAGGTTATCAGATTGCTTAAAAAAAGCATGATGAAGAAGGTCAGGAACGACGAGGACAGCAGGCGGAACAGCAGGGACCGTCCGATGTCCTCCAGGGCCAGCAGATAGGCGAACAGCCGGTGGAACAGCAGGTAGCCGCCGGCCAGGAATAATGTCATGGCGAACAGGTACGATGCCAGCTGGATGAACCGGCCCGGCCGGGGCTCCAGCAGTTTCCCAAAGGAGGCCCGCAGGGTCTGGCCATTGATGTAGAGCGGCAGGTTCATTTTATCCGGGCGCCGCCGGGGAGGCGGTCGAACTGGTCCCGGGAGATGGCCGTGATGTTGTCCAGCTGGAACAGCCAGCGGACGTCGTTGACCTTGCGCTTCAGGAAGGCCAGGCGGGGGGCGGGCGGCAGGCGCATCAGCACCTGGACGGTCTTCTCGATATACTTCTCCCGGCCGCCCCGGCTGTACACCCCGAAAGCCTTCTCGGCGGAGTTCTCGGCCTCCTCCAGTTTCAAAATATCCTCCGGGGTAAGGGGCGGGGCCGGCAGCTTGATCACCTGCTGCAGGCTCTGGAACAGGTGCCGGCTGTTTTTCTGCCTGAGGGCCTCGTTATCCTGGTCGTCCAGCAGCTCCAGGAAGCGGCTGGGGACCACGAATATCCGCTCGCTTTGCATCATCGGCTCATGACGCTGCCGGGAATGCTCGATCCGGATGTGGGGCAAAGGATGCCCTTTTATCAGCGATGCCAGCCCGTCCAGCATCTGCACCAGGTCGGAGGGCATGGCCAGCAGATAGGCGAAAGTTCGGAGTTCGTCGCTCTTCAGCTGGGGCAGGAACTCCAGCTTCTCTATCTGGCGCTGGCTCAAGTACAGGCCGAAATGGGTGATCAACTCGTGCCGGGGATCGATGGCCTGGCCGTTAATTTTGGCGCCGTCCAGGCCGGGGACGATGGACAGCCCCTCCTCGGCCAGCCCCAGACCGTTGAACAGGTAGAAGAACTCCTCCAGGGCCGACAGCACCCGGGGATTGTTGAAGGGATAGATGGACAGACGACGGATCACCGAGCCCAGGTGCTTGAGCATCAGGCTGATGACGCTGGCCTGGGCCGCGGCGCTGAATCCCGGAACCCCCGTTTTGGCCGGCTCCGGCCGGGTCTGAATGATGTCGACGGCGCCCATCTCGGCCAGCTCGACGATGGTCTGGCAGGTGACGAACTTGCCCAGGCCGCTGATCTCCACCAACTTGCCGGCCGCCAGATGCCGGGATCCCAGGAATTCCAGGATCTTCTCCTGCTCGGGGTTGAGCCCCTCCGTTCGGAAGCCGGGTTTGAGGTGGATCATAGTCTCGGAGGAGGGGATCAGAACCCGGATCCTCATCCACTCGTCCAGCCGCCGCATGCCCTCCAGCAGAAAGCCGTCGGTATCCAGCTTGACCGGGTATTTGCTCCGGGTGTACAGCCGGGTCTTCAGGTCGAAGGTATAATGCCCCTCCACCCAGATAAAGACCTCGTCCATGATCTCCTGTATCTTGAAGCGGATGACCTCGGTGAAATCCTCCTGGGAGATGAAACCCTTCTCGATCAGCACCTCTTCCAACGGGATGTTCAGGCGTTCCTGCTGGGCCTCGGCCTGGGCCAGGGCGCTCTCGGTGATCAGCCCGGTCTTGAACAGGTAGCCGCCCAGGAATTCCTGGCGGTCCTTCCGGCGGTAGAACCCGCCGGTGATCTTTCCCTCTTCGAAATCGAAGGCGGCGGAATCACCCTCCTGCTCCAGCTGCAGGACCCCGGTCTTGCGCTGGCTGGACAGCAGCTGCAGTATCTCCGGCAGGCTGAATTCCGATATGTTTCCTTCAAGAGCCATAGTTTAGATTATAGGTTTTAGTTGTTAGATTTTAGGGTTTATGTATTCTGTCATTCTGAACCCGGCACGCCTGTAGATCGAATCCGGGTCGCATCAGCTCTGCTGCTGAACCAAGAAGGCCGTTAACCCCGCCAGGGCGGGGAGGCCATCATTAATGCAGCCACCAAGCAGAGGTGCAGCGACGAGTTCTCTTTGCAACTTTCTCTTCAAAGAGAAAGTTGGATGGCCGATACCTCTCTTACTTTTCTGAAGGCCAGAAAAGTAACAAAAGCATGTCCTGAGCAAGACCCATGCAAAGCAAACGAAGGAAGCCTTTACCGCCCAGCAATTTCCGGAGTAATGATAACAACGGCCTAAATTCCTTGACCAGGGCGGGGAGAGAAGCTCTGCAATGAATTCCCCTGCCTACGCAGGGGCAGGCTTTACGCCCGTTTCTGTCTGGGCAAAATTGCTGAAGGCGGGGAACCGAAGAACTTTCCATTGTGAAAACCGTGGTCATTTCAGGATGACTATGTGATCAGGTTATAGATCCGGTTTCGTCATTCCGGCACTTCATCTAATTCAGTGTAAACCCTGAGCCAGCAGGGCTTGCTTGCCTTACTCAGGGCAGGTTTCCAGCAGGAATCCATATTCTTGCTGGATTCCCGTCTGCACGGGAATGACATGAGAGACTCAAGACAAAGAAAAATTAGGCCGTGAATTCCAGGTACAGGTCCTCCAGCCCTTGGTGCTTCTTTTGGGATAGCTCCCGCAGTTCGTCCAGGGTTCCCAAAGCCACCAGGCGGCCCTGGGCGATGATCCCTATCCGGTGGCAGGCCGCCTCGGCCAGCGGCAGAACGTGGGTGGAGATCAGCAGGGCCTTGCCCCTGGCGGCCTCCCGCTTAAAGATATTGCGCACCGTGATCATGCTGGCCGGGTCCAGGCCCACCATCGGCTCGTCTATCAGGTAGACCAGGGGGTCGTGCAGCATAGCCGCGGCGATGACCACCTTCTGGCGCATGCCGTGGGAATATCCCTCGGTGCGCTGGTCTAACCAGGCCACGGCATCGAGCTCCTCGGCCAGACGGTTTATTTGGGGCTCGATCTTATCCTGGGGGATCTGGTAGATAAGGGCCACCAGACGCAAAAATTCCCGGCCGGTCAGCAGTTCGTAGATGAAGGGGTCGTCCGGGATATAGCCCATCTGCATCTTGGCCTTTTCGGGCTCCTGATGAATGTCTATCCCGCAGATGGCGGCGCCGCCCTGGTCGGGCCTCATCAGACCGGCCAGCATCTTCAAGGAGGTGGTCTTGCCGGCCCCATTGGGGCCCAACAGCCCGAAGATCTCGCCCGGCGCCACGCTGATGCTGAGGCCGTCCACCGCAGTCTTGTTGCCGAATTTTTTAACGGCCCGGGTCAATTCTATTCCGGCGGTCATCGGGACTCCAATATCTCGA
Organism: Candidatus Edwardsiibacteriota bacterium; assembly: GCA_020053305.1. Classification (GTDB taxonomy): domain Bacteria; phylum Edwardsbacteria; class AC1; order AC1; family EtOH8; genus UBA2226. The sequence continues at coordinate 6,447 of JAGVNJ010000039.1, forward strand.
TCCTTAAATTCCCCAAGGCCGGCAGCAGCCGGTTCTGCTGGGACAGGTCGCCTTCTATCATCCTCAATCTGGCGGCGTCGGCCGGATTGAGGCCGAAGGTGGGATCCAGCTCGATCCATCTGCCGCAGTAGACGGCGTTCCAGGCATGGTAATAAAACCGCCCGTCCATGTAGACAACGCCCAGACAGAGTTTGGCGGGTATGCCCGAGGCCCGGGCCAGGGCGGCGAACAACGTGGCGTGCTCGTTGCAATCGCCCCGCCGGGAGGACAGCACCTCCACCGCCGAAGGCAGGCTGACGGTCATCTGCTTGACCAGGTTCTTATTGACCCACTGGCTGATGGCCAAGGACTTTTCCCAGGCCGTCTTTTTGCCGCAGATGATCTGCCGGGCGGTCATTTTGATCCGGCTGTCCTCCGATTGGATCAAAGCGGTGGGCTCCAGATATTTTTTTAAACTGTCGGGCAGAATGTCGTTCAATCCGTCCATCCGCTCTTGGGTGATGATAACTATCTGTTGACCGGCATCTGCAATCTGCTGCCGGCCTCCGGCAATGTCCATATTGTTTATAGCCAGCCCGGTTATCTTGATCTTTAAATATATAGCCTCCCGTGGTTTGTCCAATGCCGGCCCGGTGGCCGGCACCGAAAGCTGGGTCAACAGGTCTATCCCGGTGTCATCAGCCGGGATCTTTAAGGCTGACTCCTTGGCCTCCCGGACCAGGGTTATGCCCAGCGGGCCGTTCTCCTTCAAGGTATTGCCGGCGGAATCCACCCAGATGGTGCTGGTGGTGCCGGCCATCTCCAGGCTCAGCTTGGTGGCCCAGTGTGTCCGGTCATCGATCTTAAGGCTTTCTTGTTCCATAACCTCGATCACCGCCGGCTGAAGCGACAGGGAGGTGGGGTCGAAGGTGGAGAAATTATATTTGTTGCCTTTTTTTATGCTTTTGTTGGCGATCATCGGCTCGATGGCGTCCGGCAGGTATACCGGGCCGTCTAATTTAATGGTCTGCCGCTGTTTCTGTCCGCCGGTGTTTACCTCGATATCCAATTGCCGGCCGTTCACCCGGCCGTGGACGTTTATCTCGGCGGCCCCCTCCATCACGAAATCGAAGTCCTGCAAGTAAAAATTCTTGTCCAGCTGGTAGCTGGTGGCGGTCTTGATCTGCTGGGGGGTGTCCATCATGCTGATCCGTAAAAAAGCCCGGTTGCTGACCTTACGGCCGCCGCCATCCAGTCTTTGGGAGACGGTCACCGAATAGCCGGCCTTCTGCCCGGAGAAATAGATGCCGTGCCAGATCTCCTTGTAAGCGGTGGTGTCGCCCTTTAAGGTGGCGATAGGTTTCTGACAGCCGGCCTTTTGATATCCGAACCATCCTATGGAAACGATCCACAGGAATCCGAAGATAACCAGCGGTAAAATTTTTTTCATAAACACATCTAAATGTCCGTTTGATTTGTTATTATACCATCTAAAAAAAAATAGTCAATAATTTTATAAATTAATGCTTGACATAAATGTTATCTAAATGTATTATTATAACATTAAACACGAAAGGGGGTGAGGTTCCAATTCATCGTAATTTTTAGGTTAGGGATCAATAAAACTTACATTAATATCGTCAACCTAAAGCAAACTAATAATTGGAGGAAAAATGAGAACAAAAATCGGTTTACTGGCCTTATCGCTGGTTTTGGTTGCCGGCAGCGGTTTTGCCGCGGAGGGTCTTCCCTGGTGGTCAAATCCCTGGACCGAATCCTTCCGCAGCGCCTCGACCGCCAACCTGTTGGAGGACGATCTGGATCTAATGCTGGATCCCGCCCGGCTCTCTTCCATTGACGGCTACCGGCTGTACACCAACCTGTCCAACATCGTTTCCAAAGAGGACGAAGTGTTCAGCAACAACAGTGATGGCTATTATCTGATCGGTGGTTCCGGCAAACTGATGGAATTGGGCCACGCCGGGCTTCTTTACGACAGATATCAGTATACCTATCGGGACACCACCAAAGTCAGCCAAACCACCGTTGTTGACCTGGACGCCAACGGCACCTACGACCGGCGCACCGTCACCGATGTCACTTACAATGACCAAGGCAAATATTTCGATACCCATTGGTGGCTGGGCTATGGCCGCGAGATGGGTCCCGGAAAGCTGGGGGTGCTGTTCTATCACAGCGCCGAGAACGATCTGTCCCGTCCCTGGGGGGATAACTATGACGCCCATACAGTGGTAACCGACCTGCTGCTGAACACCGTCACCAGCGATGTTGTCACCAACTACACCCACAGCACGCAGATAGACCGAAGCGTCAACGGCGGGGCCCTAAGCTACTGGATGCCGATGGGCGATCAGATAGACCTGGGCCTGGCCGGAGGTATCAATATTTATCTGGCCAACCAGTACGACACCCTTACCTACCACAGCCGTTCATACAATCCCTCGGTGGCCACAGCCAACGGCATTACCATCGACAGCACCGCCTACCTGGATCTGATCCCCAACGACCATGTGGGCCTGGAGCTCAACGTCAGGGGAGCCATGGTCTACAAGTGGAGCGACAATGTCAAGACCCGCACCGACCTGATGTTTACCACCCTAAGCGGCGAAAGAGCCGACGGCTTTAGAAACAGCGAATATATCCGGGCCGACGTCTTCGCAGTGCCCACCGGATTGAACAGCACCAACACCACCAGGACCAACGGAAGCAACGCTGTCTTTCAGGACAATCACAGCATGGGGATGACGCTGTTCAGCAAGACCACCGCCCAGCTGGGCGATAAGGTGGAGATGTCCATGGGCCTGGGTTTGGGGACCTACACCAGGGACCACAGCATGGAATTCACCAGCGAGTACAACGAGCGGATAGTTTACAACGACGGCGATCCGATCCTGCTTACCGACCAAACCACAATCACCACCGGCAGCTATCACTACAATGATATGTTTACCGAGGCGACCAAGATGATAGTGGCCCCGGTGGGGGTGGAGTTCCACATCACCAAGCCCTTCGTATTCCGTTTGGGCGCCTCCCCTGGTTTCGGTTATTCTGACACTTCTCACACCTATACTTATGAGTTCACCCCCAACAAGGTCACCACTATCAACGCCACCAACGACACCACGGAGACTATGCCGGCCAACTATCCAAGCTTAAACGGCTATGTCAATAATAATCAAGAAAATTTTAGCTTTGTGAACTATACCTACGGGGCCGGCTGGAAGATCAGCGACAACCTGCAGATAGACCTGATGGGCTTTGTTGACTGGAACACCCTGGCGGACTGGAAGCTCTCGGCCACCTTCAAATTCTAAGAATAAATATTTAAAGAGGAGACAGAAATGAATATAGGAAAATTCCTTAGGCTGGGATCGGCCCTGCTTCTGGTCCTGATGCTGGCGTTGGTGGGCTGCGGCAAAAAGGACAACCCCTTCGAGCCGGCCACCGATGCCGCGCAGGGAGTGTCCACCTCCAACCTCATCAACTCCGGATTGGTGACCATCACTCCCGGACTGGGCAACGCCCTGACGGATATCGATGGGGGCACCACCGGTATCCAGGCCGAGATCGTCATCACCTTCCCGGTGTACATGGATCCGGCCACGTTAACTCTGACCAACATCACGGTGGAGAGCATCCAGAACGGCGTCATCACCTACTACCCCGAACTGAAGAAGGCGGTGATCTTCGGCACCTGGAACGCCGGGGCTTACTGGTGCCGGGTGACCCTGACCACCGCTGTGCGGACCAAGGGCGGCGGCTACATCGACGGCAACGGCAACGGCCAGGGCGACGGCGCACCGTATGACAACAAGAGGCATTACGTCCGGGTGGGCGCACCAGCCACCCCGGCCCCGGACATCATCCATCCGGCCCTGGTAGATGGATCCCCCTATGGAGGATTTGTCAACCCGATATATCCCATGTTCTACTGTGCTTTTAATGCCAACGACATCGACTCCAACCTGGTGAGGTCCAACTTCAGCGTCAAGGACAGCACCGGCCGGAGCATCTCCCTGAAATCTGGCGGAACCAACTGGACGGGCGCCACATTTTATGTCTATTTCCGGCCCACCGGGAGCGACTCGGTACTGATTTCCAACGCGCCCTACACGGTCAACGTCAACCTGAACTCCCTTGCTGATTCCAACGGCAACAAGGCGGTGTGGGTGAACTACGCCTATGTGGCCAACATTCCCAATGCGGTCTGGCCCTTCCGGACCTCCACCACCGTGGCCGGCGACTACACCCCGCTGAGATTGTCGGGAAACCCCAGTCTGACGGCCACCGAGATGATCATCACCTTCAACGACAGCTTAGACATGGCTACGGCCACTACCGGCAACATCATAGTGTACAAGACCAGCGGCGGCACCATAACCGGGGCCATCTCCGGACGGGTCTATGCCCAGCCCAGCGATATAGCGGCCAGGCAGGTGCGTTTCACCCTGGAGAACGCCCCGACGGGATCGGGCTCCTACCGGCTCTACCTGAACCGCCAGATGAAGGACAATGCCGGATTGATGCTTGACGGCAACGGCAACAACATAGGCGGCGAGGCCGGGATTCCGGGCTGGAACATCCCCTCGGATGACATCAGCTGGAACTTCAGCCGGTAACCAACCGCCCCAGCTATTGCAACATAAAGCCCCCCGCCTTGGGCGGGGGGCTTTTGCTATTTACAATCTTAAAAAAATATGAGATAATTGAAACCGTTATATTATGCCTTTGGTCAAGACAGGATTGACATAATTTATTGGATTATTTATAAATTCTGTAAAATATTCGTTATCATATCGAACGCATATGAACAGGGCTATTCTGATAGTGCTGGACGGCTGCGGGGTGGGCGAACTGCCCGATGCGGCAAAATACGGGGATAGCGGCAGCAATACCCTGGGCAATCTCTCCCTAAAAATACCGGGGGGATTTAAATTGCCCAATCTGCAAAAATTGGGGCTGGGGAATATCATTCCCCTGGCCGGGATCGAGTCTGCTGTTGACCCCACTGCCAATTTCGGCAAAATGGCCGAAAAATCGCCGGGCAAGGACTCCACCGACGGACACTGGGAGATGGCCGGGCTGGTGACCGAAAAGCCCTTTCCCACCTATCCCCAAGGCTTTCCCCCGGAGGTCATAGAGCCTTTTAAAAAGGCCATCGGCCGGAATATCCTGGCCAACAAGCCCGCCTCGGGGACGGAGATCATCAAGGAACTGGGCGATCAGCATGTCAGGACGGGCTTTCCGATAATCTACACCTCGGCCGACAGCGTCTTCCAGATAGCCTGCCATGAGGAGGTGGTCCCCCTGGAACAGCTTTATGATTGGTGCCGGATAGCCCGGAACATTTTGTCCGGTAAGCATGCGGTGGGACGGGTCATCGCCCGGCCCTTTATAGGAACCTCCGGCAATTACCAGAGGGTGGGCGGGCACCGCCAGGATTTCTCGCTCCAGCCGCCCAGGCCCACCATTCTGGATCATATCAAGAAAGCCGGGCTGGAGGTGGTGGGGGTGGGCAAGATCCACGACCTTTATGCCGGCCAGGGGCTTACCCAGAGCCTCCACAGCGACGACAACCATGACGGCATGGCCAAGATCCTCGAAGCCTGGTCCAGGCTCTCCCGGGGCCTGCTGATGGCCAACCTGGTGGAATTCGACATGACCTGGGGGCATCGCAATGATGCGCCGGGCTTTTATCAGGGCCTGCGGGATTTTGATGCCTGGTTACCCGGCCTGCTCAAAGTTATGACCAAAGAGGACATCTTGATAATCACCGCCGACCACGGCAACGACCCCACCACATCATCCACCGATCATTCCCGGGAATATGTGCCGTTGCTGGCTTACCGGCCGGGGGTAAAAAGCGGCATCAATTTGGGCACCAGGGAAAGTTTTTCCGACATAGCCGCCACCCTGGCGGAGATGTTCGGGATAACCGGCCTGGAGCATGGGCAGAGCTTCTTTAGGCAAATAATATAGTTGAAAGGGTTTAGGGTTTAGTTTCTAGTATGGGCAAAAGTTATAAAGATTTGACAGTATGGCAGAAGTCGTATGCACTTTGCCTGTTGGTATACGGGATAACGAAAGCATTCCCCAAAAACGAGCAATATGGCTTGATAAGTCAATTGCGAAGATGCTCAGTATCCATTCCTTCGAATATTGCTGAAGGTTACAATCGGCGGCATAGAGGTGAATATGTACAATTTCTTTCGATTGCCTATGGCTCGGTGGCAGAGTTGGAAACCCAGATGCTGCTTTCCCGGGATTTACATTATTGTCCCCAAGAAAAATATGATATCGCTCAAAACCTAGTTATAGAGGTCAGTAAAATGCTAAGGGCACTTATGGAAAGTTTGAAAAATGGCTAAACCCTATCCCCTAAACCCTAAAAGCCTGATCGAAGCTGCCCAAAAAACCCGCAATAAGGCTTATGCTCCCTATTCCAAATTCAAAGTGGGAGCCGCCCTGCTGGGCAAAAGCGGCAAAATATATACCGGCTGCAATGTGGAGAACGCCTCCTACGGCCTGGCCTGCTGTGCCGAAAGGAGCGCCGTGTTCAAAGCCCTCTCCGAGGGGGAAAGAGAATTCCGGGCCATCGCCATCGTGTCCGACAGCCCGGAGCCGACCGCCCCCTGCGGGGCCTGTCGCCAGGTGCTGAACGAATTCGCCCCGGATATATCGGTCATCATGCCGGGCAAGAAGAGGACCATCAAAACGACCCTGAAGAAATTACTGCCGTTTGCCTTTGGACCAAAATCACTAAAATAAATATAAAAGGAGGAGACCAAATTGTTCGGAATAGCATTTGCATTGGGACAGGGCGGAGCGCCGTCCGGGGGAAGCTCCGGCGGGGGCTTGATGGGGCTGCTGCCCATCATCATCATGTTCGTGATCATTTATCTGCTGCTGATACTTCCCCAGCAGAAACAGCAGAAGAAGCACAAGGAGATGCTGAACACCCTGCAGAAGGGCGATAAGGTAGTGGCGGCCGGGGGCATCCATGGTACCATCGTCGGGGTAGACGAGCAGAGGAATGTGGTGGTGCTGAAGATAGACGAGAACGTCAAGATAGAGGTCCAGAAATCAACCGTGGCCTCCAAGATCGAAAACAAGTAGGTATCTTCCAGTGACCGGCCAGGAAACAAAGATAATGCCCATCAGGATCTTCGGCGATCCGGTGCTACGAAAAAAGGCCCAGGTTATCGAAAATATCGACGGCTCGATAGACCGGCTGGCCAGGGGAATGATGGAATCCCTCAACCAAGCCCGGGGGCTGGGGCTGGCGGCCCCGCAGGTGGGGCACTCCAAAGCGCTGTGCATCATAAACCTGCCATTGATGAATGAGAAGATCAAACATCCGCTGGTGCTGATCAATCCGAAGATCCACCTGCGGGAAGGCGAAGTTAACTACGAGGAGGGATGCCTGAGCTTCCCCGGCATCTATGTCGATGTGAAACGGCCCCAAAAAATAGCTTTGACGGGACTGGACCTTGACGGCAACGAAATGGAATATGAAGCCGGCGATATCCTGGCCAGAGTGTTTCTGCATGAGACGGATCATCTTAATGGCGTGTTGCTGATAGATCATTTGAGCACCATCAAAAGGCAGTTGTTAAAAAACAAATTGAAAAAATTGAAACAGGAATAGTTTCAAGGTTATGTTCCGAAGAAAAAAAGGGTTGATAATAAGGGTTGAGTCCGGGCAGCCGGACTCTTTTGCCATTGCCCGGGCGGCCCGGGTATTGGATGACCAGGGGATCATAGCCTTTCCCACCGATACCGTTTACGGCCTGGGGTGCCGGGCCGATTCGGCCAAGGCGGTCAGAGCGGTATATAAATTAAAGGGACGGGATTTTAAAAACCCCCTGATATTGTTTCTGGGAAAAACGGAGGAGCTGGGCCAATATTCCCAGGAACTTCCGGATTATGCCGGCAAACTGATCCGGGCCTTCTGGCCCGGCCCGTTGACCCTGGTGGTAAAGGCCTCTCAGGCGGTAAAACAATGGGGGCTTGACAAGGATGGGACCATCGGTTTGCGGATACCGGATTCCGCACTATTGCAGGATATCATCAAAAAAACCGGTCGGCCGCTGGCCACCACCAGCGCCAACCGCAGCGGGGCCGGAGAGTCCTTTTCCGCCCAGGAGGTTATGGCCTCACTGCCGGGTCCGGTGGACCTGATGCTGGACGGGGGGGAGATAGCCAGGAATCATCCGTCGACCGTGCTGGATATCTCGGCAGGCCATCCGGTGATCCTCCGCAAGGGGACCATCACCCTAAGCCGCATCCGGCAGGAGATCGGGATCCAGGTAAGACTCAAAAATATCCAGGTGCTGTTCGTATGTACCGGCAATACCTGCCGCAGCCCGATGGCCGAAGGATACCTGAGGCATATCCTTCCGAAGATATGGAAGGACAGGGTGGTGGTAAGATCGTGCGGAACCGGGGCCATGCCGGGAATGCCCGCCATGGGGAACTCGCAGCAGGCGGCCGCCCAGAACGGCTTTGACATAAGCCAGCACCGGTCATCGTCCTGCACCCAGGAACGGGTGCGGCAGTCGGACCTGATAATAGCCCTGGAGGAAAAGCACCGCCAGGATGTTAATAAACTGGCTCCCGAAAACGAAGTGAACCTGTTATCCCCCGGCGGGGTTCCCGATCCCATCGGGGGAACCCTGGAGGATTACTTGAAGACCCTGGAACTCATCAAGGCCGAGATGCCGGATGTTTTGGAGTTGATAAAAGAGAAACTGGACTGACAGGGCGTTTGAGGCGCCCTGTTTTTCAATTTGAAAAATGAAAAAGGATCAAATGAATGCAAGGCTTTTAAGTACGCTGCTATCCTCAGCCGTTTCGGGATAAATAAACCGTCAGATACAACCTTGTCAATCGATTAGGAAAAACTTATATGGCCATGGAATTGAACCGATCACAGGAAAGTGCTGTCAAGCACGGGAATGGGCCGCTGCTGATAATTGCCGGGGCCGGCACCGGCAAGACCAGGGTGATCACCGAGCGGATAAGGCATCTTATAGAGACGGGAAAGGCCAAGCCCTCGGAGATACTGGCCCTGACCTTTACCGAGAAGGCGGCCAGGGAGATGTCCGACCGGGTGGACGCCGGACTGCCCATCGGGCACGAGGAGATCTGGATATCAACCTTTCATTCCTTCTGCGAGAGGCTGCTGCGCCAGGACGGCCTGGAGATAGGACTGGATACCAGTTACCGGATATTGACCGAGCCCGAGACCTGGCTTTTCGTCAGGCAGAATCTTTTCAAATTCCAACTTGATTATTACCGGCCGCTGTCAAATCCGGCCCAGTTCATCCATGCCCTGCTGAGGGTCATCTCCAGGGCCAAGGACGAGGACATCAACGCCGAAAAATATCTGCAATGGGCCGAAGACAGCCATCAAAAAGCATCCGATCTTAAAAACGATGATAAGGCGATGTTGGAAGAGGCTTCGAAGCAACTGGAAGTGGCCCGGGCTTATCTTGATTACCAAAAGCTGATGCTGGAACATGGTTTTATGGACTTTGCCGATCTTCAGACCTACTGCCTGAAGGCCCTCAGAGAGAAACCCAGTCTCAGGAAAAAATACCAGAATCGCTTCAGGCACATACTGGTGGACGAGTACCAGGACACCAATTACAGCCAAAATCAGATGATGAAACTGCTGGTGGGCCCGGAAAAAAACATAACCGTCTGCGGGGATGACGACCAGTCCATTTACAAGTTCCGGGGGGCCTCCATCAGCAATATTATGCAATTCCGAAGTGATTATCCGGAAGCTAAAACGGTGGTTCTTACCGACAATTATCGGTCGGGCCAGAATATATTGGATGCCGCCTATCGTTTGATACAATTCAACAATCCCGATCGCCTGGAGGCATCGGAGAAGGTGGATAAAAAACTCAAGGCCTTCGTCGGTAAGACGGATAATGACATCCGGTACCTGTCTTTCAAATCCGCCGAGGATGAGGCCTCCTGGGTGTCCGAAGAGATCTGGCGGCAGCTGCAGGACGGAGAACGGAAGCCCTCGGATTTCGCCATTTTGTCCCGTAACAACGATCACTTGCTGCCGTTCATAACCGCCTTGAAACAGCGGGGCATCCCTTACCAATTGGTGGGCAATCGCGGGCTGTATGACCTGGAAGAAGTGAAGAACCTGATAGCCTATATACAGGTGCTGTACAATTTTTACGATAATGCCGCCCTGTTCAGATTGTTGAATCTGGAATGCTTCGAGCTTCCGATGGAGGACATCACCCGTCTGTTGGCCCATTCCCGGCTGGTAAACCAGCCTTTGTACGAGACCATGGGCGCCGCGATCAACTACATAGAAGAGGGGGAAGACGGCTCTGAAGTTTCCACCGGCAAAGGCACAGAGAAAAAAGAATTTTCGACGCTGAAGGCCATTGCTCCGGAAAGCATAGAGAGAATCAAGAAAATAAAGGAACTGATAGAAACCCACCTGGAGCTGTCCCGCAGACAACCAGCCTCCCTGGTCCTGCTGGATTTCATCCGTCAGACCAATTATGCCCGGATCGGCGGCTTCCCCGAGACTCCGGAGGAGGAACTCCGGATCAAGAATATCGGCCTGTTCCTGGCCAAGCTCAACCAGTTCGAATCCTTAAGCGGCGACCGGACGGTGATGGGATTTGCCGAGTGGCTTAAGTTGATGGACGAGGCCGGGGACGACCCGGCCCAGGCGGTGATCGAGGACGTGGATGTGGTGACGCTTTCCACGGTCCATTCAGCCAAGGGGCTGGAATATCCGACGGTGTTCATGGTACAGCTGGCCCATCTGCGCTTCCCGGGCAGAAACCTGAGCGACCAGATAGAACTGCCGGACGAGTTGATCCCCGAGGAAAGGCCGTCCGGCGATTTTCATGTCCAGGAGGAGAGGCGGCTTTTCTACGTGGGCCTGACCCGGGCCAGGGAGCAGCTGCATCTGACCTCCGCCGAAATGTATACCGCCAAAAAGGTGTTCAGGCCGTCGGCCTTCATTGCCGAGGCCCTGGGGGAGACACGGCCTCAACTTATCCCGGCCGGGGTGGGGCTGCTGCCGGAAGCGGCCCAGACCAAATCATTAGTCTGGGAGCTGAGAAGTTCTCCGCAGACCACCGAGGTAAAGCGTTTTTCCTACAGCCAGCTTAAGGATTATGAAAAATGCCCCAGGTTCTACAAACTGAAATATATCCTCAAGATCCCGGAGACCCCGGCCCACAGTGCCAGCTTCGGTAAAAGCATCCACGATACTTTGAACGAATATCATCAAAGCATGGTCAAAGGCACAAGCATAAGCCAGGAACAGCTTTTAGAGATATACAAGAAGCGCTGGGTGCCGGTGGGATACAAAAGCAAGGAACATGAGAATGCCGTGTATCAGGAAGGCCTGGAACTGCTGGAAAAATACCACCAGATAGACGGTCAAAGGGATTCCACCCCGGAGATGCTGGAAAAGGAATTCTCCGTCCGGCTGGGAACCTGCCAGTTGGTGGGGCGGATCGACAGGATAGACCGACTGCCTGACGGTGATTACGAGGTGATAGACTACAAGACCGGAAAAAGCCGGCCCCAGAAAGAGGTGGACAAGGACGAGCAATTGACGGTGTATGCCCTGGCCTGCCATGAGGCTTTAGGTCTTAAGCCTAAGATATATTCGCTGTACTTCGTCAAGCAGGGGGAGAAGATAAGCACGGTAAGAAGCGAAAAACAGATAGAAGAGATAAAAAGCGCGGTCAACCGAACGGTGGATGATATTCGGGCGGGTAACTTCAGGCCGGTCAAGAACGACCGGAATTGCGGGCAATGCGAGTACAAGATCATCTGCGGTTGATCACTAAAACACAGCAGAGGAACTATGAACAACCAAAACACCGTCATCACAGTTACCATAGAGATCCCAAAGGGGTGCCGCAACAAATATGAATATGACAAGAAAAACGGCGCTATAAAATTCGACCGCATGCTATTCTCCTCAGTGCATTATCCCAGCGATTATGGTTTCATTCCCGAAACCCTGGCATTGGACGGCGATCCGCTGGATGTTCTGGTGCTGGTCTGGGAACCGACCTTCCCGGGATGTGTCATTGAGGCCAAGCCCATCGGGGTCTTCGTCATGTTCGATGAAAAAGGGCAGGATGAGAAGATCCTCTGTGTTCCTACCACCGACCCTTTGTGGAACCATTGTAATTCGCTAAATGACGTGCCTCCGCACCTGTTAAAAGAAATAAACCATTTCTTCTCCATCTACAAGGATCTGGAGGGAAAGAGCGTCCGGATCGAAGGCTGGCAGGACAGAGCTACGGCGGTTAGGGTAATCAAGGAAGCCGAGGATCGCTATAAAAATGAGGGGCGGGCGAAACAATGAGGGACATGATGAAGATAATCTGGTCTTGATTTTAATTCCACGGATCAAATGAATCTGGCAGGTGATTATTAAGAGGAGCAGTTAATAGTAGTCTTTTTTAAACCGCAAAGGCGCAAAGATCTCCAAGAGGCTTTATCCTAGGGCTTTGTGTCCTTTGCATTTTAGCGAAGTATGAATCACGACTACAATTAATCGCTCGGATTAATAATATGAAGAAATGAAAAGGATCTTGCCTTTTGACGCAATTAAAAAGACCGGCATAAAATGCCGGTCTTTTCCGTTGGGCTGGGCTGATTAATTGTCGTTCTCGACCGTGATCTTGATGATGCGCTCGATGTTCTTTAATTTGGTGTTGTCTATCTTGTTCAGATGGCGCATGATCTTGGACAGGGTTTTCTCCCGCTCGGTGACTTGGGCGGGAACGCCTTTCTTGTTCTTGATGAGATCCTCCTGGCTGGGGCAAAGGTCACAAAGGTATACATTTAGGGCATTGGCAACCTTCTCCAGGGTCTTGATGGTGGGGTTGACCCTGGCCTGTTCAATAAAGCCGATATAGCGGTAATCAAAACCGGCCTTCTCCCCCAGTTTTTCCTGGGAAAGGCCCTGGGCTTTCCGCAGCTTGCGGACCCGGTCTCCCAACAGCCTTATGAAAGTATCCATGATATTATCCTTATTTATGGTTAAAATACATCTATTATGGATGTGTGCCAATCCATCCAATAGCTTTCTTTATCATTATAAGGGTGAAAACTGCAAATGTAAATAGCCGGCAAAATAATTTCATTTATATTAAAGGGATGCCGCAAGTGGCATCCCTTTATGTGGTAGCGCTACGGGGAATCCCCGCCTACGGCGGATCCGCCGCATATAACTGCTATTATAATGTCTTAGGCGGAGAACCCCGGTTTTGCCGGGCTATCAAAAATCCAGGACAAAACTGGCCGGGCTTCATAAATATGGTAGCGCTACGGGGAATCCCCGCCTACGGCGGATCCGCCGCATATAACTGCTATTATAATGTCTTAGGCGGAGAACCCCGGTTTTGCCGAGCTATCAAAAATCCAGGACAAAACTGGCCGGGCTTCATAAATATGGTAGCGCTACGGGGAATCGAACCCCGGTTTGATGGCTGAGAACCATCCGTCCTAGGCCACTAGACGATAGCGCCGTATTATTATGCGGCTTTCACCCCTTTATGAACGATGTTCAGCCGTTATTCCAACTGAACACATAGATATTCTATAATATTATCCGTAAAAAGTCAATAGTTAAAAGAATTGGGGTTTTTGCCAGATAGGATCTTGGTAAAAAACCGATAAAAGACATAACAGCACCCCTTTTCTTTCATCTTGTAATTGCCGGCCAATCAGTGTATACTTAACTAAAAGGGAACAGCCGGTATTGATGGCCCTGACCTTTAGTAAATTATAAATAATGAAAGAAAAAATGAAAAAATTCGACCGCGATAACAAATTTGAAAAAAAGGGTTCCAGCCGACCCCCTAGCCGGGGCCCCAAAAAATTCGGCCCCCGCGGAGGGAAGGATTTCGGCAAAGGGAGCTTTGACAAACAGATGCACCCGGCAACCTGTGACAGTTGCGGGACAAGCTGCGAGGTCCCCTTCAAACCCACCGGAGGCAAGCCCATCTACTGCCGTGACTGCTTCCGGAAAATGGAGGGCTCGGAAGCCCCCCGGCGCTTCGACCGGCCCGAGCGCCCACGGTTTTCCAGGCCCGACCGGTTCACCCCCCGGGAGCATTCCGGCCCGAGCGGCGGGGACCAGGTGCAAAAGGAGCTGGATAAGATAAATATAAAACTGGATAAGATCCTGCGGGCCCTGGAGGGTGAATAGGGCTGGGTATAATAAGGGAGGGCTGAAGCGTGCTTCAGCCCTCCCTTTACAGCCGCTTGTAGCGGAGACCGTTCTGACAGAGATCTACAATGACAGCGAATCGCCGAACCCTCTTGACATTAGAATCGAGCAGTGTCAAATTCGACGCTCATTTTAGCCGGCATCATATTTTGAAGCACTACACAAAAAACCGTGTTTTCCGGGGCGCTACTTGATAAATCAGTAATGTAATGATCCCGCACTAACAAGGCTTGTTTCGGCCAGTAACGTCAAATAAAACAGTCAAGGAGGAGTCAATGAAAAAAAAGCTTACCACTGACGCCGGGATACCGGTCGGTGACAACCAGAACGCGCAGACTGCCGGGCCGCGCGGGCCGCTACTGGCCCAGGACTGGCAACTGTTCGAGAAGCACGCTCATTTTAACCGAGAACGGATCCCGGAGAGAGTGGTCCATGCCAAGGGCTCCGGTGCCTACGGCACACTGACCATCACCGGCGACATTACCAAATATACCAAAGCTGCCGTCTTCAAGCTGGGCGCCAAGACAGAGTGCTTTCTGCGGTTCTCCACGGTAGCCGGGGAGCGGGGAGCGGCCGATGCCGAGCGTGATGTCCGGGGATTCGCTATGAAGTTTTACACATCCGAAGGAAATTGGGACATCGTGGGCAACAACACTCCGGTATTCTTCATCCGCGATCCTTACAAATTTCCGGACTTCATTCATACCCAGAAGCGCGACCCCAAGACCAACCTGCGCAGCGCCACCGCCGCCTGGGATTTCTGGTCGCTGTCACCGGAATCGGTACAGCAGGTCACCATCCTGTTCTCGGATCGCGGCATCCCTAAAAGTTTCCGGCACATGAACGGCTACGGCTGCCATACCTTCAGCCTGTTCAACGACAAGGGCGAGCGGTTCTGGGTCAAGTTCCATTTCAAGACAATGCAGGGCATCCAGTGCCTGACCGACGAGGAGGCCGCCAGGATCATCGCGGCGGACCGCGAGAGCCACCAGCGCGACCTGTTCGAGTCCATCGCCAAGGGCGACTTCCCCAAGTGGAAGATGCAGGTCCAGATCATGCCCGAGCTGGACGCTGAGAAGGTGCCCTACCACCCGTTCGACATCACCAAGATCTGGCCACACAAGGATTATCCCTTGATCGATGTCGGCATCGTCGAATTGAACCGCAACCCGGAGAACTATTTCGCCGAGGTGGAGCAGGCGGCCTTCTGCCCCAAGGACGTGCCGCCGGGCATCGGCCACAGCCCCGACAAGATGCTGCAGCTGCGGATGACCTCCTATGCTGACGCCCAGCGCTACCGGCTGGGGGTCAATTACCAGAGCCTGCCGGTGAACAAGCCGCGTTGCCAGGTCGATAACTATTACAAGGACGGGACGATGCGGTTCGACGGCAACGGCGGCGGGGCGGTCAATTACGAACCCAACAGTTTCGACGGGCCGGCGGAGGACCCCCGGTTCAAGGAGCCGCCGCTGCGCATCAGCGGAGACGCCGGCCGCTATGACCATCGCGTCGGCAACGATGACTACACCCAGGCCGGCAACCTCTACCGGCTGATGCCACAGGATGAGCGAAACCGGCTGCATGCGGCGATCGCCGGGTCAATAAAGGACGTTCCCAAAGAGATCATTGAACGGCAACTGGGGCATTTCCAGAAAGCTGATCCTGCGTATGCTGAGGGGGTGCGAAAAGCATTGGGTGGCAAGTAGGAAAACTCGTTGTTAAAAGAAAAGAGGTAACCTTTGAGGTTGCCTCTCTTTTATTCAGTACGTACATTATATACGGGCTGAATTAAAATCCTAATACTCTATCAACACTTGTAGAGCCTACTTGTAATTGCTTTTATTATCGCTTACAATTTGCCCACGAGTAATTTAAACAATAAGGAGTTTATTATGAAATGGATAACCCGTGCCCATGTTCATGTTGACCGCGTGGCCTGCCCCTGGCTTATCAAGCGGTTCGTAGATGCCGGGGCGGAGTTCGTTTTCGTCGCCAAGGACTTGGTTGACGCAGAGGCCAAACGGCTTAATGCCATACCGTTCGATGCGCCGGGCGTCGAGTTGGGACATCAGGACGGTCATTGCAGTTTCGTGTCGATAGTAAATAAATACAACCTCAAGGATCCGGCTCTTTTGAAACTGGCGGACGTGGTCAACGCCGCCGACACCAGCGCCATGGATAAGAACCCTTTCGCCGCCGGCCTGGAGGCCATTGCCCAAGGATATTCGTTGCTGTATCCCGATGACCATAAGAATATCGAACAACAGTTCCAGGTTTATGATGCCCTCTATAACTATTTCCGTCTGCAGGATTCGAAATGACAAATTTTAAGGGAAAGACATGGCGGGAAAAAGCTGTGGAGTTCCTGGGGCTGAAGAGGTCTATGGTGGCCCTGATGTCCATGGTTATCCTGGTGGGGCTGGGAGAGAAGATGGCCGAACGGTTCCTGCCGATATATCTGCTGGCGCTGGGCGGAGGGTTCCTGTCAGTGGGATTCCTCAACGGCATGGACAACCTGCTGTCGGCATTATACTCTTTCCCCGGCGGGTATCTATCCGACCGTCTGGGGCACAAGAAGGCCCTGCTGGTTTTCAACCTGATCGCACTGTTCGGCTATGCCATCGTCATCCTTTTCCCCTATTGGCCGGCAGTGTTCGCGGGCGCGGTGTTCTTCCTGTCCTGGACCGCCATTTCACTTCCAGCGGTCATGGGCCTGGTCTCCAAGGCATTGCCCCAGAACAAACGCACCATGGGCGTGTCCATGCATTCGCTGGTGCGGAGGATACCGATGGCGCTGGGCCCCCTGGTCGGAGGAGCCTTGATCGGGATATATGGAGAGAAAACCGGCGTCAGGATGGCTTTCATGGCTGCGTTTCTTTTGGGTATAGTTTCATTATTTGTCCAGCAGGTGATGATAAATGATGATATACCAATTAAAGGATCAGCCGAAAAGAACCCGTTCAAACTGTGGCGATTTATGGGCGCAGACCTTAAACGGCTGCTGGTATCGGACATTCTGATCCGTTACGCCGAGCAGATACCTTATGCCTTCGTGGTGGTTTGGTGCCTTAAGAATAACACTATCTCCGCCTTCCAGTTCGGAATGCTGACGGCCATCGAAATGGTGGTCGCCATGCTGGTATACATCCCGGTGGCCTACCTGGCCGACAAGTCCACCAAGAAGCCCTTTGTATTGATCACCTTTTTCAATTTCACGGTGTTTCCGCTGTTTTTGCTGTTCTCGCACTCGTTCCCGATGATGGTTCTGGCGTTCGTCATCCGGGGCCTTAAGGAGTTCGGAGAGCCCACCCGGAAAGCGCTGATCATGGACCTGGCTCCCGAGGACAAGAAGGCCGGGATGTTCGGGCTGTACTACCTGGTGCGGGATGTGATCGTGTCCCTGGCGGCCTTTGGCGGGGCGTTCCTTTGGCAAGTATCCCCGGCTGCCAATCTGCTAACGGCAACCGGTTTTGGTCTGCTAGGGACGTTGTACTTTTGGGCATTCGGCCGCGACCTAAAAAGCGTTTAAATTCAGTTAGATTAAACACAGATTATGCACCGCGGTCCAATATAAAAAGAGGCAACCTTTTGGGTTGCCTCTTTTTATTTGGTTCGGATGTTATATCTTGGCTGGGGGACAGGGATTCGAACCCCGATACCATGGTCCAGAGCCATGTGTCCTGCCGTTGGACGATCCCCCAGTTTTATTTGATTATTTTTTTCAGTACTTCGCGGCCCTTGCCGGATTTTAAATATCTTTCTCTTCGCAAGGCTTCGGCTTTGGCTGTGAATTCCTCTTTATGTACCAGTACCCAGGGACGATATCCCTTGGTAAAATTGCTTCGTCCGGCATTATGGTCGGACAATCTCTTCTGCACATCCGAAGCGGAGCCAACGTACTGGGTTCCCTTGCTTAGGCTTTTTATCACATATACGTAATATGGCATAGGGTGGGGATTCCCCGCCTAGGTGATGACATAAGGCATGATAAGCGGCGGGTCAGCCGCCGCTGTGCTGCGTGCATGGCATCAGGCTGAGAACCCCGATACCATGGTCCAGAGCCATGTGTCCTGCCGTTGGACGATCCCCCAATATATAAACGATCAAGAAGATTAATTATATATCAAATCAAGGTTCTTGTCAATTAAGAAGATCAATAATTAAGAAGATCAAGAACAATAACTGCCGGATGTTAAATTTGGTGGGTGTTAAATTTGGTGGGTTGACACTAATCGATAATTCTGTTAAAATATAGTGCTTTAGCGAGTAAATTTATAATACCACATAGAAGGGATCCTGCCATGAAAGTGTTGAAAAAACCGATCTTGAGGGGCGCCTTCCCCGGACCCAAGGCTAGGGCCATCGTTGATAGAGACCATAAATCATTATCGCCTTCCTATACCCGCTCATATCCGGCGGTCATCGAAAAGGCCCAGGGCGTCTGGATGACCGATGTGGACGGTAACGTGCTGCTGGACTTCTGCGCCGGCATCGCCGTGAATGCCACCGGACATAGCCATCCCCAGGTGGTAAAGGCCATCACCGAGCAGGCTAATAAATTCCTGCACTATTCCGGTACCGATTTCTATTATTCACCGGAGGTGGAACTGGCCGAGCGACTGAATGCCATCTCCCCTACCGGCAAGGACAACCGGGTGTTCTTCTGTAATTCCGGGGCCGAGGCGGTCGAAGGGGCCTTGAAGCTGGCCAGATATTACACCAAGCGTCCCCAGTTCATCGCATTCATCGGGGCCTTTCACGGCCGGACCATGGGGGCGGTGTCCTGCACCGGCTCCAAGACCACCCAGAAAAAGGGCTTCTTCCCCACCATGCCGGGCGTGACCCATGTGCCGTACCCCAACTGCTATCACTGCGTTTTCAACAAGACCTATCCCGGCTGCAAGCTGGAGTGCGTCAAATACATTGAAGATGTCGTTTTAAAAACCATCCTGCCGCCGGAGGAGGTGGCGGCCATAGTATTCGAGCCCATCCAGGGCGAGGGCGGATATGTGGTGCCCCCCAAGGAGGCAGTGGTGGCCCTTCGGAAACTGGCCGACAAGCACGGCATGCTGCTGATCTCCGACGAGATCCAGGCCGGCATGGGGCGGACCGGCAAGTGGTTTGGCATCGATCATTTCGGGGTGAAGCCCGACATCATCACCATGGCCAAGGGCCTGGCCTCGGGCATGCCGATGGGCGCCATCATAGCCTCTTCCCAGGTCATGAGCTGGAAGCCGGGATCCCATGGCAACACCTTCAGCGGCAACCCGGTGTGCTGTGCGGCCGGCATCGCCACTTACGATTTGGTCAAGAAAGACCTGATGAAGAACTCGGTGGTGGTGGGCAACTACATGATGGCCGAACTGAAGAAGATGCAGAGGAAGCATCCGGTCATCGGCGACATCCGCGGCAAGGGGCTGATGATCGGGGTGGAGCTGGTCAAGGACCGCAAGACCAGGGAAAAAGACCACGACCTGATGGAGGCGGTGATCCAGGAGGCCTTCAAGCGCGGCCTGTTGATGCTGGGCTGCGGCACCAACACCCTTAGAATCTGCCCGCCGCTGATCATCACCAAGCAGGAGGCCAAGGTGGGCCTGGATATCCTGGATCAGGTGCTGAAAAAGGTCGCTAAGAAGAGATAACGGCTGATACGTAAGTTTAATCTTTGGGCAGAGTGCCGTTAAAAACAAATGGACTCTGCCCTTTGTTCTGCGGTGATAGTCTTAGAGTCACTTACCTATCGTAAATTTACACAATATTAAATGAGAAACATCTAGTACAGGAGAGAGAAATGGCCAGCAGCAAAGAGCTGATCAGGATCACCGAGAAATACGGGGCCCACAACTACCATCCCCTGCCGGTGGTGATATCCAAAGCCAAAGGCATCTGGGTGTGGGATGTGGAGGGTAAAAAATATCTGGACATGCTTTCCGCCTATTCGGCGGTCAATCAGGGACATCGCCATCCGGCGGTGCTTAAAGCTTTAAAAGACCAGATGGAGAGGGTAACCCTCACCAGCCGGGCTTTTCATAATGACAAGCTGGGACCGTTCCTGCAGAAGCTCTGCAAGGTATCGCAGATGGAAGTAGCCCTGCCAATGAATACCGGGGCCGAGGCGGTAGAGACCGCCATCAAACTGGCCCGTAAATGGGGCTACGAGGTCAAGCGGGTGCCCAAGAACAAGGCCGAGATCATCGTCTGTGCCGAGAATTTCCACGGCCGCACCTCCACCATCGTGGGATTCTCCACCGACCCCGACGCCTATACCGGCTTCGGGCCGGCCATGCCCGGATTCAAGATAATCCCTTATGACGATACCAAGGCCCTGGAGAATGCCATCACCAAGAATACGGTAGGATTTTTAGTGGAACCCATCCAGGGAGAGGCCGGGGTCAAGGTCCCTGCCAAGGGATATCTGGCCAAGGTCAAGCAGATCTGCAGAAAGCACAATGTCCTGTTCATAGCCGACGAGGTCCAGACCGGATTCTGCCGCACCGGGAAGTGGTTCTGCTGGCAGCATGAGAATGCCAAGCCGGACATCATGATCGTGGGCAAGGCTCTGGGCGGTGGAGTATATCCCGTCTCAGCCATCCTCAGTTCCTGGAATATCATGAAGGTCATCAAGCCCGGCCAGCATGGCAGCACCTTCGGAGGCAATCCTCTGGCCTGTGCCGTCGGCACTGCGGCCCTGGATGTTCTGGCCCAGGAGAAACTGGATGTAAGATCCCAGCAGTTGGGCGAATATTTCCGTTCTCAACTGGGCAAGATCAAGACCAAGAAGATAAAAGACATCCGGGGCAAGGGATTGCTGACCGGTATGGAACTTCACACTTCGGCCGGAAAGGCCAGGCCCTACTGCCTGAAAATGAAGGAAATGGGGATGCTGGCCAAGGATACGCATGAACAGACCATACGCTTTGCCCCGCCGCTGGTGATAACCAAGAAGGAAGTGGACTGGGCAATTAAAGTGATCGCTAAAGCCTTGGAAGGCTGATATCCCAAGCAGCCCAGGCTAAAGCCTGGGCTGCGTAGTTAAATCAAATATATATATCATTGCGGAGACTTTTATGAAAATGTTCCTATCGGGAAACGAAGCCGTGGCCAGGGGCGCCTGGGAGGCCGGGGTCAATGTGGTCTCGGCCTATCCCGGCACGCCGTCCACTGAGATCCTGGAAAACCTGGGAAAATACAAGGAGATCTACGCCGAATTGGCCACCAACGAAAAAGTGGGGTTGGAAGTGGCGGCCGGGGCCTCCTTTGCCGGGGCCCGGGCCCTGACCTGCATGAAGCATGTGGGCTTGAACGTGGCTGCCGACCCGCTGTTCTCCATGGCCTATATCGGTGTCAAGGGCGGATTCGTGGTGGTCAGCGCCGACGATCCCGGAATGCATTCGTCACAGAACGAGCAGGACAACCGCTATTACGCCAAGATGGCCAAGATACCATGTCTGGAACCCTCGGACAGCCAGGAATGCCTGGAGATGGCCAAGCTGGCTTTTAGCCTTTCCGAAAAATTCGATACGCCAGTCCTTTTAAGGTTGACCACCCGAATTTCCCACTCCAAAGGGGTAGTGGAAGTAGGCGAAAGAAAGGAACACAAACCCACCGGTTATGTCAAAGATATTGTCAAGAACATTACCATTCCCGCCCATGCCCGGAAGATGCATGTCAAGGTTGAAGAGCGGCTTAAGAAGCTGGCCGATTACGGCGAAAGCTTTTCCTATAACCGGGTGGAGAAAGGCGACAAGAAGCTGGGGATCATCACCAGCGGCATTTCCTATCAATATTCCAAGGATGTCTTTCCAGAAGCTTCTTTCTTAAAGCTGGCATTAACATTTCCCCTGCCGTCCAAGATGATCTCCGAATTCATAAATTCGGTCGACGAGATATATGTGGTTGAGGAGAACGACACTTTCCTGGAGGAGCAGATCAAAGCCCTGGGCTATAAGGTCTCCGGCAATTGCGCCTATGAGAAGGAGATCATCGGTAAGTCCAAAATACCCATTGTGGGAGAACTCGATCCTACGGTTCTGGCCAGGGCCTTCGGCCTGCAGAAAGAATCTCCATACAAACCTTTGGAACTGCCGGCGAGGCCACCGGTGTTGTGCCCAGGATGCCCGCACCGCGGTGTTTTTTATGCCCTCAACAAGCTTAAGCTGACCGTCACCGGAGACATCGGCTGCTATACCCTGGGCATGATGGAGCCGCTTAATGCCATGGACACCGTGATCTGCATGGGCGGAAGCGTCACCGCGGCCATGGGGCTGGAAAAGGCCCTGGGGCCGGAGATGGCCAAAAAGACAGTGGCGGTTATCGGCGATTCCACCTTCTTTCATTCCGGCATCACCGGGCTAGTGGATATGGTCTACAATAACTCCCAGGGAACGGTCATCATACTCGATAACCGTATCACTGCCATGACAGGACATCAGGAGAACCCCGGCACCGGCAAGACCCTGCGGGGGCACGAGGCTCCGATAATCGAACTGGAACCACTGGTCAGATCCTGCGGAGTGGAGCATATTCAGATAATAGATCCTCTGGACCTGAAGCAAACCGAGGCGGCCATAAAAGAAGCGATCAATAACCCCGTGGTCTCCGTTATCATTGCCAAGTCGCCCTGCATACTGATCGAGAAAAAATTCAAACCTGCCTTGAAGGTGGATGAGAATAAATGCGTGGGCTGCAAGATCTGCCTGAAGCTAGGATGTCCGGCCATTTCATTCGATAAGTCCAAAAAGAAATCCCAGATCGACCCCATGTTCTGCATAGGCTGCGAGGTATGCGCTTCGCTTTGCCCCAAACAGGCCATGGGCCGGGGCGAAGTAGTAGCGTAGACCAGTAGCAGAGTAGACCAGCAGGCAAGTAGGAATGAGAGGACAGTTAAGATGAATAAGTTTCGCGATCTTAAAGTGTATCAAAAAGGAATAAAATTTTCTCAACATATCTATGATCTTACCGCGTGCTTCCCTAAAAGCGAGATTTTTGGTTTGACCTCCCAATTGCGAAGAGCGGCATGCTCCATCGTATTAAATATTGCCGAGGGAGCGGGTAGCGATTCCAACCGGGAGTTCGTCAGATATTTGGAGCACAGCCAGAAATCAACCTTTGAAATGATGGCTGGAATGGATATTGCCAAAGAGATTGGGTATGTAAACTCCAGCGACTACGATGCTTGCCAACAGGAACCAACAGAAATAAGCGTGATGTTGAAGGGATTGCAGCAAAGCCTAAAGAAAAGGCTGTAATCGCCTTTACTACATTACTGCTATATTACACTAATACTTACCAAGGAGAACAATGGACACAGTAAATATACTTATCTGCGGCGTCGGAGGCCAGGGGGTGCTGCTGGCCGGTGACATCATCGCCGAGACCGCCATCGCCAGCGGGTTCGACGCCAAGAAGAGCGAGGTCCACGGCATGGCCCAGCGGGGCGGCAGCGTGGTCAGCCATGTCCGCTTCGGTCAGAAGGTAAATTCCCCGCTGATCCGCCAGGGAGAGGCCGATGTTATTTTGTCATTCGAGGAGATGGAGACTGCCCGTTACCTGCAGTTCCTGAAAGCCGATGGCTGCCTGATTATCAACCGCCAGCAGATAATACCCATGTCGGTGGCCACCGGCCAGGCGGAATATCCGGTTGACATTGTCGAAAAGATAAAACAGCAGGTGAAGAACGTGGTGCTGTGCCCCGGCATGGAACTGGCCGAGAAGGCCGGCAGCGCCAAGGCTGTCAATACAGTACTGTTAGGGGCTCTAGCCAAGAAACTGGAGTTGGCTCCCGATAAGTGGCAGGGAATCATCTCCCAGAGGGTGCCGGCCAAGACGGTGGAAATGAATAAAAAAGCCTTTGAATCTGGCTACGATCAGCAGTAAACTATAAGAAAACTGTGAGACCGTTTACCGATATATCATCCTATTATGACCTGCTGATGCAGGATGTGGATTACCGGGAATGGACCGGCTACATAGTCCATTTGATCCAGCGGGCGGGGACGCCCAAAGATAGTGCCCTGCTGGATCTGGCTTGTGGCACCGGGACATCGGCCTTGCTGTTTGCCAGGGCGGGATATAAGGTAAGCGGAAGGGATTTGTCACGAGGGATGCTGGACGCCGCCCAGGCCAAAGCGAAAAAAAGCGGACTAAAAATTAAATTCCAACCAGGCGATATCCGAAAATTTTCCACCAAAGATAAGTATTCGATAATTACCTGCCTTTTTGACAGCATGAATTACCTGCTTAAGGAGGAGGAATTCCTCAGTGCCTGCAGATGTGCCCAAGAGGCCTTGTCCGGGCCGGGGCTATTCATATTTGACGTTAATACCATCTTTGCCCTCACCAAATATTGGGATCAGAGGCTGGAGGTGAAAGAAGCCGAAGGAGTGGTTTCCATTTGGCGGAACAGCTACGATTTCGTAAGCCATCATGCCAATCTATCTCTGACGCTGTTCGTCCCGCGTGGAAAGGGGTATAAGAGGATAGATGAATTCCACCAGGAGAAGGCCTTCCCTTTGGATGATGTGAAGTCAATGCTTAAAAAAGCCGGTTTCGAAAAAATAGAGGTATTCAAGCACTTGACCCTAGAGCCGGCCCAGCCCAACACCATCCGGGCCACCATAATCGCCTATAAGAAATAATATGCGCTTCATCGCCGACCTCCATATCCACTCCAAGCACAGCCGGGCCACCAGCCCGGATATGGACCTGGAGCATATAACCGAATGGGCCCAATACAAAGGTCTGGACCTCGTGGGCAGCGGCGACTTCACCCATCCCGACTGGTTTAAGGAGCTGAGGTTCAAACTGGAATCCAGGGATAACGGCATCTACCATTATCGGGGGGTTGACTTCATGCTGACCGCCGAGGTATGCAACATATTTACCAAGAACGGAAAGAGCCGTAAAATACACAACATGATCTTTGCCCCGTCATTCGAAGTGGTGGAACAGATCAATCGCCAGCTTAAACGCCATGCCGATCTTTCCATGGACGGACGGCCCATAGTCAACCTGTATGCCTCCCGGCTGGTGGAATTGGTGATGGGCATCTCCCCAGATTGCCTGGTAATCCCGGCCCATGTCTGGACCCCGCATTACTCGCTGTTCGGAGCAAATTTCGGCTTTGACAGCCTGGAGGAATGCTACGAGGACCAATCCGAGAATATCCACGTTTTGGAGACGGGGCTTTCCTCCGACCCCGCCATGAACTGGCGGCTTAGCAAACTGGACAAACGTTGCCTGATATCCAATTCTGATGCCCATAGCCCTTCAAAACTGGGACGGGAGGCCAATGTTTTCGATTGCGACCTGGACTATAAAACCATATGCCAGGCTTTAAAGAGACAGGATGTCTCTCGGTTGCTTTATACCATAGAATATTTTCCCGAGGAGGGAAAATATTTTCATGACGGGCATCGTAAATGCAGTTCCCGGCTGTCAACTAAAGAGGCGATGGACGGCGATAATAATTGCCCGGTTTGCGGAAAAAAACTGACCATTGGTGTGATGCACCGGATCGAGGAACTGGCCGACAGATCGGCAGGGGTAAAGCCGGCCAACGCCATTCCCTTCAGGCATCTGGTGCCGCTGGAGGAGATAATAGCCCTGTCCTTCGGCCTGGGAACCGGGACCCAGACGGTGCTGCATGAATACCATAAGCTGGTAAATGGCTTCGGCAACGAATTCACCGTTTTGCTGGAGGCCACCAAGGCCGAGCTGAACGAAGTGACCAACAACAAAGTGGCCGAAGGGATCGTCCGGGTGCGGCAGGGAAAGGTCCATATCACACCGGGCTACGACGGGGAATTCGGCAAGCTGAACATATTTGACGGGGATCGCCGCCAAGCACATAAAACAAATGAACCGGAAGAACAGTTGGAGATTTTTTAATGGGTGTCTTGGGAAACAGCGCCGGACCGAAATGGGTGTTCCTTGACATGGGGAATGTGATATTTTACGATCTGCCCCTATTGGCCAGAATCTGGAGATATTTTTATCTGACCTTGAAGGAAGGCGGGCTCGGGTTGTCATTTGAGGAGGTGCTCCGGGAAAGAGAGAAAGTCCTAGAGAACAATCCCCCGGAGATGAATCCCAGAAAGATGATCGCCGACAAATTTGCCGGGCACATAGATCGGGAAATAGTGGACCGGGCGGTCAATCAATGGCTGCAGGTCTATTCGGGCTCAAACTTTCCGGTGGCCGGCATCAATGATGCGCTGGAAAGCCTCCGAGAAAACTACAACCTGGGGATAATTGCCAACCAGCCGCCGCTGGCCATGGACGAGCTCAAGAAACACCGGTTGGAAGGTTATTTCCAACATATCATAATCAGTGATATGGTGGGCTTCCATAAGCCGGATCCCAGAATATTCCAGTATGCCGTCGAACTGGCCGGGGCAAAGTCAGATCAGTGTTTAATGGTGGGAGACCGGATAGATAATGATGTACGCCCGGCAAAAATCACCGGGATGAGGACTGTCTGGCTGAATATGGATTACCACCAGATGGATTACCAACCGGCGGACAATTATGAAAAACTATATATCGAAAGCTACCTGAGGATAACGGGGATAGCCCAGTCCTATAAGGGGTCGGGCTATGAACCGGATGCCGTCATAAAAAACTTAGGCGAGTTGCCGCAGGCGGTTGAATCGATATTGTCGGAGCAGGGGGTGGCCGGATGAAAAAATTATGGGCCCCTTGGCGGATGAAATATATCACCAGCGCCGCTGATAAAAACCAGTCAGGCTGCATTTTCTGCAAAAAACTAAAAAGCAAAGCCGATCATAATAATTACATCCTGCACCGCGGCAATAAGGCGTTCGTTATGTTGAACATTTTTCCCTACAACAACGGGCATCTGATGATTGCGCCCTGCCGCCATATGGGAGATTTTACCGCCCTGAACGATGCGGAGCTTCTGGAGATCATGCAGCTGGCCCAGGCCTGCCAGAAGGCCATGGCAGCGGTGTTGAAGCCCCAAGGATACAATCTGGGATTCAACCTGGGCCGGGTGGCGGGGGCCGGTATAGAGGACCATGTCCATCTGCATCTGGTGCCTCGCTGGAACGGCGATACCAATTTCATGCCGGTGTTGGGTGACACCAAAGTAGTTTCGGAAGCTTTGGAGGACAGCTTTAAAAAGCTGAAAAAAGCTTTAGCTGAATATTTCAGAATGAAAAAAAGAGCGACCTCCCCCCGAATTAAAAGGAACAAGAAAGATAAAAAATCATTACCAGATGCAAAATACTAACCGACATATAACAATGGCGGTGGCCATGTCCGGCGGGGTGGACAGCAGCGTGGCGGCATCTCTGCTGGTAAAAAAGGGCTTCAGGGTCATCGGGCTGACCATGAAGCTTTTTTCTTCACCCGGGGAGCAGTCACCTACCGGCTATTGTGCTGATGAAACAATTGCAGCTGCCGAAAGGGCGGCGTCAGCGCTGGGTATCGAACATCGGGTAATAGATTTCCGGAATGAATTTAAAGAAAGAGTGATAGGTAATTTTCTCAATGAATACGCCAATGGCCGGACGCCCAACCCCTGCGTGGTTTGCAACAAAAGCATCAAATTCGGCCTGCTGATGGAGAAAGCCCTGGATTTGGGCTGCACCCGCCTGGCGACGGGCCATTATGCTCGTATTAGCCAAAGAAAGGGAAGATATGTTTTGACCAAAGCAAAGGATAAGCAGAAGGATCAGTCATATTTTTTGTGGATGCTGAGCCAGAAGCAATTAAAATCCATCGCTTTCCCTTTAGGACATTATGAAAAACAACAGGTCAGGGAAATGGCCGTATCTCTTGGCCTTGAGGCGGCGAATAAACCTGAAAGTCAGGAAATATGCTTCATTTCCCAGGGGCATTACACTGACTATATGAATAATACCATGACTATTTCCGGCGGAGATATAGTCGACATTAATGGGAAAATCCTAGGCCAGCACCGAGGGATAATCAACTATACCATAGGTCAACGGGAAGGATTGGGCATAGCATTGGGGAAACCGCAATATGTGATAGGTCTTGATCCTTCAAAGAATCTGGTGATCGTAGGGGACGACCAGCTCCTGTATAAGACCATCCTGGGTGTTACCGAGGTGAATTGGTTTATCAAAGTTCCCAGCCGCCAGATAAAGATTTTGGTAAAGATAAGGAACCAACACCAAGGCTCTCCAGCTCTAATAAAACCTCTTGACGGCAGAAACGCCCAAGTTGCTTTCCTGGAAAAACAAAGGGCCATCACTCCGGGACAGTCGGCGGTATTTTACCAGGGGGATCTGGTTCTGGGCGGCGGATTGATAAAGTAAGAGGTTCGGTCATTATGACCGAACCTCTTTGGATCACCAGGCAGCTAGTCCCCTCCGGGAGCCATGCCTTTGAACACATCTTTGAACCCGGCTTTCTTTTCGGTTTTGCCAATCTCAAAAAGGGCATCCGCCACTCCTTTGTTGACATCCACAGATTTGACTATGACCGTTGAAATAAGCTGATTGTCTTTTTCAGCAAACATTTCTGTTTTAAAGGCCATCTCCCAGTTGCCCGGAACCTTGCGGAAATCAGAATATAGAACGACAGCCTTCTTCTTTTTTTCAACCATCATTTCGGCTTTGACCTGCACCAGGTTGTCCATATCTATCCACATTTTGGTGAAGGGAGCCGTGGCTCCCTTCTTATCGTCCTTGTCGGACACATACTCTATTACATAGCAATTCCGGTCCCCTATCTTTTCGATTCCGGTGATCTTGCCGTTTTTGGCCAGGTCCGACCACCATTTCCATGATCGATCTTTCTGGTATTGCTGCTGGTCCTTTTCGGATATCTTCTTTTTGCCCATAAATGGAGCGATCATCCACATATCCGTTCCATCGAAAAGTATGGTGGTCTCCATGTTCATAGCCTCCTTTTGGCCGGCATTGGTCTTGATGTCCATCCGGAACTTTTCCCCCTTGTAGTAATAAGAGGCATTGCTGACAATGTTGCCTTTTTCGCTGACCATAGTTATCTCTTGGATCATGGTCATATCCTTGATCTGCTTCTCCAGCTTGCCGTAGCGGTCCTGAAACTTTTGGGCCAGCTCGGAAATATCCTGAGCAGAAATGCTGGCCGCGGGAAGGAATAACAGCACGGCGGATAAGATGGGTAAAAGCAATTTGTTTCGCATGGCTTACTCCAATTATTATGGTTTGTAATTGTTTGAATCGTATCGTTGAAGATAATATATACTACTACCGGACAAAATGCAATAGTGTTATTTCAGGTTATAACTTGAGCTGGCAAATATATATATGGGGTGAATCGGAAATAACATTCAGGCCGGGAATATTTCGGATATCCTCAAGGCTGGGCAAGAATGGCTTGGAAACCTTTTGTTTGAAAAATATCAAATAAATACTCTTTTTGCCATATACAAGAAGATCGGGGCCTGCCGGTCTTGTCAGACTGGAAAGTATTTGTTTGTTTAGAAGGAGAGGCTCCTTACCGGTCAGTGCATAGAAAAGCTCCGGATCGTTTGTCAAATAAGCGCCCTCGTTTGGCAATCCAGCCAGAATACGCATTGAATCCATTTTATGCCAATTAAAACGCTGATAAGCATCCCATTTAACGGAATTGGTCCGGTCCAATCCCCACCAGATACCATAGGCGGATGAGGAAACCGTCCAAATTACGAAGAGTGATGTTAACCTCCGGTTTAATTTAACTGGTTTTAAGATCATGGGAAATAAAAGAAGCAAAAGGATATAGACCGGAGAGAGTATCCGATAATCAAGCATGATGGCGGGATCTAAAAAAAGGATAGAGGCAAGCAGGGAGGTGATGTATGAAGCCAAACATAAAAGAATAAAAATGTATGATTTCAAAAAATTTGGTAATAACCGTTTCTGGGACAAAACCGTTATTTGAGGGGCCCAATATTTAAACAAAAGGAACAAAATCAAGAAAAAAGAAATAAATCTTACATAACCCAAAAAATTCATGTCTGCTTCAAACATCAGCCACCACAAGGCCGTCTGAACACCTTTAAGCAAGGATAGTTTGGCCACCGGATAAACAGCCAACGTTCGGTCGGCAGCTGAAAAGGTATGATGGATGTTTCTGACAACCCAGAATATCAAACCGGAAAAGGAGACAAGAATGAACGAAGCGGCCCTAAGGAAAGTTGCTTTATATGCTCCGGTCCTGAATGAAAAAAGAAATATAAGTTCGGATATAATAAAAGCAACGCCGATATATCGGGAGAGCGAAGCCAGACCCAAAAAAAATCCCGACAATAAAAGTGCGGAAAATGAACCGTTGGCCATATGCCGTAAAAAAAACCAGATCCCAAGCAAGACAAGCATAATGAAAATCGGTTCGGAAACGGCCATCATGTGGATTAACAGTAAATGAGTGGAAAATATGAACAGCAGAGAGGAAATGACGGCGGAGAATCTCCACCGGATAAGTTCTGCGGAGATAAGACCGGTTAAAAATATATTCAAACCGAAAAGAATTGCATTCAACCATCTTGATGCAGTTAATATATCTAAACCAAGTTTGTCGGCATAGGCCAGCAGAAGAGGGTATAGGGGAGGGAAATGAATCATGGGTTTTATCTGGCCGCTGGCGGCCCATTCACCAAGCCCGGCGCCGCGGGAATAATTCAAGGCCGAGGCCAAATATACCGTGGAATCATTATTTATGGCAATGCCCCATCGGGTAAGCCAGAGAATGATCAATATCCCGGCAAAGGAAACCAGTGGCAAAAAATAGAACGGGAAAACAGCTGGGCAATATTTGTCGATTCTATAAAGCATGGTCAATGATAATATATTTCAGCCCGAGAATACAAGCCCAAAATCCATGGATCATTTGTACAAGCAAATAAAATTATTTATAACTTGATTTTGTGATATATAAATTGTATAGTTATTCCAATGAAGATGGTATAAGCGTATTATGGTTACGCAGATAAAGAACATATGGAATGATTTTGTTAGCAGCGGGCTTGGCGAAGAAGTTGACCGCATTTATTTAAGGCGGATCAAATTTGCCAATGCCCTTTCTTTTTGGGGGATCCTGACCCTGCTGGGTTTTGGTACCGTTAGGATGATTTCGGGAGATCACCTGATCGGATTGGCCGATTTGGCAGTAGGTGGTTTCATGATACTGAATCTGATAGTGCTCAGATTCAGTAAAAAGGTAATGTTGGCAAGCTCCCTTGGCACCGGCTGTCTGTTGATTTTGATACTGTTCCTTTTCATCACTGGCGGTGCGGACCGAACTGGTATCTACTGGATCTATTTTTTCCCCGTCGTTTCATTTTTTTTATATGGAATAAGAGGGGGATTCATATGGATGGGTATTTTATATATATCTATTTTGGGACTTCAGGTGGCGTCATGGGGCAGAGTTATTTCCTTGGCGTATGATTTTGGAACGACCATACAGGTGCTGGCGAGCCTTTTGATGGAATCCGCCTTGGTTTGTTACTATGCCAAAGTAATGGAGAATGAAGAGAAGGTTGTTGAAGCAAATAATCTGAAACTTCGAGAGACAAGCCAAATAATGCAGAACGAAATGGCCCAAAGACAGAAAGCAGAGGATGAGCTGCTCAGGATCAGCCAGGCAGTTAGAAGTTCCAGCGATGCCATTGCCATAGAAGATATTGACGGGACCCACTTGTACCATAATAAGGCCTTTTATAACCTGTTCAATTTTTCCGTTTCCGGGCTCAACGCATACGGTGGATTTGCCCAATTATTCAGCGATCCCACAGCGGGAAAGACAATTCAGGAGATTGTAAAAAGGGGGGGATCCTGGACCGGTGAAGTTGAGGTTAGAAGGAAGGATAGCAGTACGGTCCAAACGTATCTACGGATTAATGCCATAAAGGACCATGCCGGCAGTACCATCGGCAGCGTATTCATATATACCGATGTAAGCGAAAAGAAGAAATGGGAAAATGCCCTGGTTTCCAGCGAAGAAAGATTCAGAAAAGTGATCGCCTCGATAAGCGACCATATATATATGACCAATTATTCATCGGAGGGTATTCCGACCAACGCCTATGTTTCACCGAATGTGGAAAAGCTGACGGGCTATCCCCATTCCCGGTTCCTTGAGGATTGGGGATTCTGGGCAAATGACCTTATCCACCCAGAGGATCGGGCTGCAGCCAGGGTCCAGGTGGAAAATTTTAAAAAGGGGTGGGATAGCCAGGTGGAGTACCGCATTACTAGGAACGATGGGGAGTCCATCTGGGTCAGGGACAGCGGGCGGGTGGAGAAGCAAAACGGCAATATTACGGTTTATGGAGTGGTCAGCGATATCTCCGCCAATAAATACCAGGAAGAAATTAAGGAATCCCTCCTGCAAGAGCTTAAAAAAGCCAATCGGGAACTGGCTGAATTTGCTTACATAGTTTCTCACGACTTAAAAGCACCCCTGAGGGCAATATCCTCCCTAGCCCAGTGGCTCGGCGAGGATTATAAGGATGCCCTGGATAAAGAAGGACAAGAAAAGATAGACCTTTTACTGGGCCGCGCCAAACGGATGCATAACTTGATAGAGGGCGTACTGGCATACTCCCGACTGGGCCGTATGAAACCGACCATGAGTCGGGTAGACAGCCACGAAGAGACAAGGCAGGTAATCGATCTATTGTCCCCGCCCGGCCATATAAAAATCTCCATCGCCGAGAAGCTCCCGGTAATAATATATGACCGGATCCAGTTTAACCAAATTATGCAAAACCTGATCAGCAATGCCATAAAATATAACGATAAGGATTGCGGCCAGATCAATATCTCCTGCCGGCAATCAGAAGGATATTGGGAATACCTGGTTTCGGATAACGGATTGGGTATCGAAGAGCAGCATTTCGACAGGATCTTCAAAATATTTCAAAGCCTTAAATCCCGGGATGAATTTGAATCTACCGGCATTGGATTGACCATTGTCAAGAAGATAGTCGAATATTACGGGGGAACTATCAAATTGGCCTCGCAGCCCGGCAGGGGTAGTGAGTTCCGTTTCACTGTCCCCGGGAACCTGCAGCCGGAACCCGAGGAAAGCGGCAAACAATTATTGGGAGGACAATAAAATGAGAGATAATATTCCGGTTCTTTTGGTGGATGACGATCAAGTCGATATCATGACCGTTCAAAGGGCGTTCAAGGTCAACAATATTTCCAATCCCTTAAATATCGTGGGAAATGGCCGGGAGGCGCTGGATTATTTGAAGCAGGATGGAAAATATAAAAATCCCAAAATTTCCCCTCGGCCCGGCATAATCTTGCTGGACTTAAACATGCCCATTATGAACGGAATCGAATTTCTGAAAATCGCCAAGGCCAACAAAGAGTTAAAAAAAATCCCGATGATCGTGTTGACAACCTCAAAAGAAGAAAACGACAGGGTGGAAAGTTTCAATTTAAGCGTGGCGGGATATATCATCAAACCTGTCGAGTTTGAAAAGTTTGTCGAGGCGGTAAGGGTGCTTAACCTGTACTGGACCCTGAGCGAATTACCATAACAGGAAGGTGTTTTATGGAATTAGATAAACTAAGGATACTTCTCCTGGACGATGATGAGGTCGACAGAATGGCCGTCAAACGCTTGGTCGAGAAAGACGGACTGCCGTATGAAATAGATCTGGCTGTTTCGATAGCCGAGGCCACCCAAAAACTGGCCGATCGCTACTACGATCTGGCCCTGCTGGATTATCTGCTGCCGGACGGCCGGGGACTAGACCTGCTAAAGATAACCGGAGAAGTACCGGTGATCTTTGTGACCGGTAGCGGCGACGAAAACATAGCCGTGCAGGCCCTGCGGGGCGGGGCCTATGATTATTTAATAAAAGACCCGGAAAGGAACTATCTGATAGTGCTGCCGGCGACTATAAACAATGTCATGGAAAGGAAAAAGGCGGAGAACGCTCTTAAGGAAAGCGAGATCAAACACCGGGTTCTTTTAAACTGCATTAAAACACCTATTCTGGCACTTAAAGAGGATATTACTATATTCTACTGCAACGATACTTATGCAGAATTCGTAAAACTGCCCATTGAACAGCTGGAGGGAAAGAAATTAATTGAAGTCTTTCCCAGAATTAACGGTTCGGAAACCTATAAGACCTATCTTGACGTATTAAAGACCGGCAAGACCCTGGTGGTTGAGGGAAAATTTGAGAACCGCTATCTAAGTTCCAGCATCTATCGTACTCCCTGGGGTATCCTGGCGGTGGCCGAGGATATTACCGAGCGCAAAGTTGCCCAGGAGGCGCTGGTTAGGGCAAACGAAGAACTGGAAAGGCGGGTGGCGGAGAGGACGGCGGAATTGGCCGAGGCCAATTCCGAACTGCAGAGGAGCTACAATGACACCATAGGGGCTATTACTGCGGCCATGGATGCCAAGGATTCCTATACCAGGGGCCATTCCGAAAGGGTTCGGGATATCGCTATGCTAATTGGGCATAAACTGGATCTTTCCGAGGAATCGCTGAAGAAACTATCCTATGCTTCGTTATTGCACGATATCGGCAAGATAGGAATCTGTGATGTTGTGTTAACAAAAAAAACCGCATTAACCAGACAGGAATACGAGGAAATCAAAAAGCATCCAGAGATAGGCGGGAAGCTGGTGGGTGAGATTGAGCTTTTACGGGAAGTAGCGCCGTTAATCGCCGCACATCATGAAAATTTCGACGGCAGCGGGTATCCCAAAGGATTGAAAGGAGAGGATATACCGATAGAAGCCAGGATAATCGGAGTGGCGGATGCCTATGAATCGATGATCTCCGACCGTCCCTACCGCAAGGCATATGACGATAAAGAGGTGCTGAAAAGGTTGGATGGAGCAACCGGAACACAGCTGGATCCCTTGATTGTAGACAAACTTAAGGAATGCATCTAAAAACCGCTACAATTAAAAAAACCCCGATTTGATCGGGGCTTTTTTAATAAACCTTACCCAGGTTGTCCTTTTTTATCCAGCCGCCGGTACCTCCAGCCAGCTGAATTAATAGATAATCGTTCCGCTGTTCCCTTATCAGCAGTTCAGTGCCGTCGTGCAGTAAAAGTATCTGTTTGAATTCTTCCCCCGGCCCGCTGAAAGCATTGGCTTCCGGCACTATTATAACTGCCGGGATGTTTCTCTTTTCGCTTTGCCAAGAGAGCAGACTAATCAATAAAAGCAAAACAAACAGAGCTGGGATAGATGAAGAATATAAATAAATGCGTCGTTGCTTAAGGATGAATAGTGAAATAAATATGGAGAATAAACCGAGGAAGGCGAGGCATAGCCAAAAGGATTCGGTCAAGGAGATTGAGTGAAGCAGTCGATAGATAAGATTATCAAGCGGGCCTGGGGTGGCAAGTACCTTATCAATCCTGTAATTACGGGCGAATAAAAGATTGTTGTTTATATCAATATCCCGGGGGCTTAAAAATCGGGCGCGGCGATAATTGATTATCGCCTGGCCGATCTGGCCGTTTTTAAAATAGGCATTGCCCAGATTGTAGTAAATGTGCGAGGACGAGAAAGAGGTTAAAGCCCTTTGATATTCCGCAATTGCTTCCGAATAATCCCCGTTTTCATAATATTTATTTCCCTGGTTGTACGAGTCAACCGGGGAAATAGTTAAAAGAGCCAATAACAAGAGCTGCATCATAATTGACTCAATGTCTCCCGGGTTTTTTTCATAAATTTAACAGGATCCGATTCCGGTACGGCTGAGGGTGAAAAACGGGCTAGGTCACAGCTATCAATCAACGCCAGAAGATCGGATATGCTGTTTTCCGGAACGTTGTGTGAGGCCAGGCTCATTTTCAGTTGGTCTATAGTCAGGACACCGGTATCCAGGTTATAGCGATCGCCGATAAACCCAAGGATGGCCTGAGAAAGTGATGAATAGAAGTTTTTGATATCGTTTGCTTTCAGATGTCTTTCGGATTGACGCAATCGCTTTTTTACCAGACCATCGGAGCGGTGTTTGCGGGCATATCCCTTATCGGTGGTCAGCTTTTCCTGATGGCCGCGATACCAGAAGGCGGATAATATCATAGCTGGAAACAACAGATACATCAACCAAGCCCAAAGCGGGATATCAAAAGAAGCGTTGCTTAAAGCCAAAACATCGGGTTTGATGTAATTTATATCGGTGCCCAACACCTTCAGTCCGGTTGCTTCCACCAAGGGAGTGTTTTGAGAACAGCCCGAAGCAGTGCATTCAACCGGCTGGGACTGGATGGTATGATAACTTTTATCGCCGGGGTCAAAATAGGTCATTTTTACCGCGGGGATGACATACTTTCCGTCAGCCTGGGGTATTATGGGAAAGGTGAAGGTCTTGCTGCCTTTAATGATATCCCCTGAAGCCTGGATGTTCTCTTTCACTTCGGGATCCATTATTTTCAGGCCGGGCATATTGGCGATAATGGGTTTTTCTATTAAGCGGATATTCCCAGTGCCGGTTATTTTGACGGTCAGGTTTACGGGTTCATTTCCGGTGGCGGTGTTCTTGTCCAAAGAGGCTTGGATGGAGAATTTGCCGACCCCGCCGGTGAATTCAGTCGGTTTGTCGCCAGGCAGGGATAAGGCCGTGATGATGATGGGTTTGGATTCTATTTTAACGGTTTTATTGCTTCCGAAAAAATCAAAAAAGTCCCGTGAAGCCTGGACCACGGCAATGTTCAGCGCCATGGGGCTTACGGCCAGCTCCCCGCTGGACATGGGAAACAAGGCCGCTTTTTTTAGCGTCATATATTGATAATGTTTGCCGTCAAGGGTCTTTTGCTGCCAATTGAATTTTTCGGCATCAAATACTTTTTCCGCCCAGAAACCGCTGAAAGTCGGCATCTCGGCGATGCGGGCATCCGCTATCTGAAAACGGTTATAAAGCGTGAAATCCACCGTCACCTGTTCGCCTACATAGACCGTCTTTCTGCTGGCGTTGGCAGAAAGAAAAAGGTTTCCCTCGATAGGAATATTTGATTGCACTGTCGATGTGCGTCCCGGTGCTGCCGGCTGGGCCCTGGCCGTGGAGGATTTCCCCACCTCAACCTCGATAGGCTGAGAGCGGTATTCCTGATCCTTATATTTAATCAAACAGGGACCGATGGTCAGCTTCCCCAGTTTTTTGGCGCTGAGATAATAAATGAAATTAACCGAAGCCTGCTTGGACATCTTCCCGTTTATAAACTGAATGTTGGTGGATTGGGAGGACGAGTTGCCCAGCAGATTGAATTCGGGCAGATCCGGCAATTCCGGCTTGGGGACGCTGGCCATATCCTGCCCCTGAACGGTGACGGTAAGAACAAAATCCTCACCCAGTCCGACCGTTGAGCGGTCCACCGAAGCATTGAATTCGATCTCCGCGGCCTGGGCAAGCGTAACGGTTAGAATGGTCAGAACAAGCGTCAGAAGATATTTTAGTTTCAAGTCAACCATTATTATGAAATCAATTATTGTTCAAGCATGGATTCCCATCTGCATGGGAATGACATTGTGATTATAGCCATTTTACCAGTCTTTGTCCACCGTTTCCGGCTTTTTAGGCTGCCCTTTTTGTTTTTTCATATTCTCTTTTTCCTTGTTCTGCAGAGCCTGCAGGATGCGGTCGGCCTCGTCTTTGTTCATCTGGCCCTTTTGGGGCTGAGGTTTGGGCTGCTGACCGTGCTGTTTTTGCTGATCTTGGTTTTTCTGTTGTTGTTTCTGCTGTTGATCCTGTTTTTGGTCCTGTTTAGTTGAATCGCTCTGAGATTGCTGTTGTTCTTTCTGTTTTAAACAGAATTCCAGATTCTGCTTGGTTTTCATGTCATTGGGGTTAAGCAGCAGCGATGAAACATAGCTATTGATGGCGTCGTCAAGCTTACCCTGTTTGAAATGGCAATTCCCGATATTATAAAACGTTTTGGCCTGAAAATATTTATCCTTAGTCAGTAAGCCAAGCTGAAATTCGGATATTGCCTCGGGGTATTTTTGCAATTTGTATAAAGCAAGGCCTACGTTGTAATGGATCTTTTCATTATCCGGCTCATGGACCAAGGCTTCCTGGTATTTCTCCAAGGCCTGCTCGATGTTTCCCTTATTCAGGGCCTTATTGCCGGCTCTCATGCTCGAACCGACTCCGGCGTTTGCAGAAGAAGAATAAAAAATGCAAAATATAGGAATCAAAATGAATAGTTTGGACCGGGATATTCCCAAAGACGGAAACCATTTTCCACGACGGTCGCTGATAAAGAGACCCAGAAAGATGAATAGGAATGAGATCGCCAGAAAATACTGGTACCGTTCCACGTAATCGACATACTCTCCGCCTTCCAGTTCCTTCTTCTTCATGCTTTCCAATTCGGAAATCAGATTATTGGCATTTAAGCCCTCTGCCCGGTAATAACGGCCATCAGTAGCTTTGGCCATAACCAACAGCAGGCGCTCTGCCAGTCTCGAGACCACGATCTTATCTTCGTTATCCTTCTTATAAGAAATTAGATTGCCGCGGGAATCGGTCTCGGGTATGGTTGATCCCTGCAAAGTACCGATACCGATTATATAAAGCCTGATGCCCAGCTCGGCGGCCTGCTTGACGGCGGCCATGGGATCGCCCTCTAGGTTATCGCCATCGGTGACCAGTATCAGCGCCTTTGAGGTCCCTTGCTTGGGATTGAACAACGACCCCGATACTTCCACCGCTCTTTGAATATTGGTGCCAGGCTTGGGAATGTTGTCGGGCTCGATGATATCCATGAACAGTTTGGCCGCCTCGACATCGGAGGTCATGGGGCACATAACATAACACTCCCCGGCAAAGGCGGTGATGGCCACCTGATTGGTGCTCAGATTATCCAGCAGGGAAGATGCCTGCATCTTGGCCCATCCCAGGCGCGACGGCTTTATATCCTGGGAATTCATGCTCTTGGAGGCATCCAGGCAAAGAACGATATCAATGCCGCGCCCCTTGTATATCTGAAGCTTTTCACCCCATTTGGGACGGGCCAGGCCCAGGATCAGGAACAGCAATCCTATGACCAACAGGGCCGACTTAAGCCACCACAGTTTGGCGTTGAACGTATCCGCCAGTCGGGGGATCAGATGGGCATCGGCCAAGGCTTTGAAAGATCTTTTTTTCATGACATAAGCTACACTGATCCCCAGTATCACCAGGGGGATGGAGAACAATAAATAAAGGTATTGTGAAGCGGCCCATTTGATCATGGCAGCCTCCGAAGCAGGGTGAATGATAAGATCAGGTTCAGCAGGAAAAACACCAAAGCGGTCAGCATGAATATTCCGGCTTTTTCGGAATATACGGTATGGCGGGTTACTTTGTAAGTGGTGGGTTCCATGCGGTTGATCTCGTCGTAAATCAGCTTCAGGGCTTCGGCATCGCTGGCCAGGAAAGACTGTCCGCCGGTAAGAAGGGATATCTCCTCCAGGGCGGCCATATCCAGATCGAGCTGGACCTGGGCATAGCGGCGGCCGAAGACAGGGTCGTCAACCGGGAACGGTACCGGGCCCTTGGAGCCAACGCCTACGCTGTATATCTTGATCCCATAGGTCTGGGCCAGTTTTGCCGCCGTCAGGGGATCAATCTCTCCGGCGTTGTTCAGGCCATCGGTCAACAGCACGATAATCCGGCTCTTTGATTTGGAATCCTTCAGCCGTCCCACCGCCGAGGCCAGGCCCATTCCGATGGCCGTGCCGTCTGCCACCAGGCCGAAGTTGATGCGATCGATCAGATCGGCCAGGATCTTTTTATCCGAGGTCAGCGGACATTGAGTTAGGGACTGCCCGGCGAATACCACCAAGCCGATCCGGTCGCCCTTGCGTTTGCCAACGAATTCCTTGGCTCGTTCCTTGGCCACGAACAAGCGGTTCTTGGGGCTGAAATCCTCGGCCTGCATGGTTCCGGAGATGTCCATGCATAGCATGATATCTATTCCCTTGTCCTCCATCTCCTCATAGACCCGGCCTTTTTGAGGGCGAGCCAGGGCGATTATCATGAATAACAAGGCAGCAACGCTCAAGACAAAGGAGGCAGGCCTGATATATCTGCCGTAGCTGGGATTCTTTTTAAAGAAATCGGTATTGGAAAATCTGACGGCAGCGGTTCTTTTTTTCAGCTCCAGCCAGATCAGTCCAGCCAGCGGTATTAAAAGGAGAAGATATGCAGGAGAAGCGAAACGCATATCTAGTTTCTCCCTTTACGGGCATCATCGATTATTTCGGGCTTTTCTTCGGGAGTGGTTTTTTGCACCAGTTCTTTGGCCTGATGCAGTGCTTCTTCGATCTCCTGATAGGTGGGGATCAGTTTGGCATATTTGACCCGGTCGGCCTTGTTCAAAAAGCCGCTGAATTCCTCTCGGCAAGGGATCTTGTTTGCTTTGAGATCATAAATTATCTCGGTGGTAGTTTGCTCCAACGCGTTGAACTCAAAACGCCGCCCGATATATCTTTTTATTATTTCGGAAAGTGCGTAGTAATATCTCTGGACCTGGCCCTTATCCAGCCATTCCTTAAAAGGCAGGCTGTTCAGGAAATTCATGGCCTCGATCCAGGGGGGCAGGGGAGCCTGGGCCAGCTCCTGGATCTTTTTTATCTTCAGATAAATCCGGTAACCAAGGTATCCCAGCAAGGCCAGCAAAAATATGGCCGTTGGTATCAGCCACAGCCAATAGTTGGGAAATTTCTCCTCGGGTTTGATATCATTGATATCCGACATCTTGGCTGGCATTACGCTGGAGATGGTCACTTTCAGGGTGTCGCTATAGAGGGTATCAACGCGGTTTTTATCGTTGATCAGAAATTTGAAACGGGGCAGGGTCGTTTCTCCGGTTTTGAATCCGGCCAGCTTCAGCCGGCAGGTATTGGTATTGAAACCTTTATGGCTTTTGGTACTCACCTTCTGACCGATGACCAGGAATGAACCGGTGGAATCCGCCATGGGACCTAGCGGTTTGGCGGTGTTGGGGTAATTGACGTCTATTAACAATTCAAAAGGAGTGCCCACCGAAAGCTTACGGGCAACGACCGTGGTGTTCAAAGAGGGCTTCCCCTGCAGCTGGGAGACTAATATGACGGTTAATAATATTTGATGCATAGATGTTCAATTATTCAATGGAACCTTCTGGAACGCAGCTGAAAGAATTTATGCAGCTTGGGAACGAAATCCTCGTCGGTGAAAAGGCTGATGCTGTCTATGTTCAGGGACTTGAAAAGCCGCTCACGTTTCTGCCTTTCGAGCAGATTATACTGCAAGTATCCCTGCTGCAAAGAGGGATCGGAGGTGTTGATGGTCATCGTCTCTCCGGTCTCCAGGTCCTCGAAGTCTACCAACCCGGCCTTGGGCAGACGGCTTTCGGCCGGGTCCGAGATCTCGATGGCCACCAGGTCGTGTTTGCGGGCGGCTATGCCCAGGGGGGTCTTGAATCTTTCCGGGGAAAACCCTTTGCCGGAAAAATCGCTGATGAAAAAGATGATGGCCCGATGTTTCAAGATGTGCATCAATGATTCCAGGGCAGTTGACGGCTGGGTGCCTTTGTTCTGCGGCTTAAAGTAGAGGATGTCCCGGATCAGGCGCATCACATGCAACCGGCCCTTCTTGGGAGGTATGTATTTCTCCACCTGGTCGGTAAAGAACATCAATCCTACCTTATCGCTGTTCTTGACCGCCGAGAAGGCCAGGGTAGCCGCCACCTGGGCCGCCTGCTCCAGTTTGAATTGGGTTTTGGTTCCGAAATAGCCCGAGCCGGAGGCGTCCACGCACAGTATAACGGTCAACTCACGCTCCTCCACGAATTTTTTGACGAAAGGCCGGCCCATCCGGGCGGTGACCTTCCAGTCTATGGAGCGAACATCGTCACCGGGCAGGTATTCCCGCACGTCCACGAACTCCATGCCGGTGCCCTTGAAGGTGGATTTGTATTCCCCGGCAAAGGTGGTATTGACGATCTTCTTGGTGTGAAGTTCAATCTGGCGGATCTTTTTTATGAATTCTGGTGACAGCATGATCTTATTTTATGTCATCCTGAGTATGACATCACTTCAAACAAATCGAAGGATGGGTCAGACATTCGGATAAATCTCTCCAGTTTTTATTATTTAACTCAATCAAAGTAATTTTCTTTTGGCGACGCCAACCTTTTATTTGCTTTTCTCTTGCGATAGCAAATCTAACGTCCCTAAAATGCTGATAATAAACAAGGCAATCACACCTATAGATTTTACAAAATCCTGGAAGTAATTTTTGCTTGTGCTCAAAAATACCTCTCGTTAAATTATTAGTAACGCCTACATAAAATACCTTGGATTTGTTGGCAACAATATATACGTAATAATCTTTCATGTAATAACGTTCATCCCTGAAACTGTAAGGCAGGTGAGCAGTCTATGGATGACGCCGTTTTTATTGTCATCCAGAGTATTGTTGCTGGTTTGACTAACCGAAGAATGGCTATTAACGAATCCCTTAGCTTGTGAAGCGGGTATGCCTCCTTGGAATGATATATAGTTTGATTAGTATATTCATCCTTCAGCTTGTCTGGCAGGATGTTTTCTCAGGATGACAGAACAATTTATCACGGTACTTCCACGCCGGCCAGGATCTTCTGGATAATGTCATCGGTGGTAATATCCTCGGCCTCGGCCTCGTAGGAAAGGATTATCCGGTGACGCAGGATGTCGGCGGCCAGCTCCTTGATGTCCTCCGGGATCACGAAGCCGCGGCGTTTTAAAAAGGCCAAAGCCCGGGCGGTGGTGGTCAGATTTATTGAGGCCCTGGGAGAGGCCCCGAATCGGATCATTCCCTTAAGTTCTGACAGGCCGTATTTCTCAGGCTCCCGGGTGGCGAATATCAGGTCTATGATGTAATCCTTGATCTTCTGATCAATATATATTTCCTTGCACAGCTCCCGGGCCTTGATTAT
The DNA here is from genome assembly GCA_020053305.1 of Candidatus Edwardsiibacteriota bacterium. GTDB lineage: Bacteria > Edwardsbacteria > AC1 > AC1 > EtOH8 > UBA2226. The sequence continues at coordinate 49,596 of JAGVNJ010000039.1, forward strand.
CTCGGCCGGGGTGATGACAGCCTTGATGGACGGCTCGCCCTGCACGGCGATTCGCTCTACGATCTCCTTTTCCTCATCCTTGGTGGGGTAATCGATCTTTATCTTCAGCAGAAAGCGGTCCAACTGGGCTTCCGGCAGGGGATAGGTGCCCTCCTGCTCGATGGGGTTCTGGGTAGCCAGCACCAGGAACGGATCATCCAGCTTGAATGTCTGCTCGCCGATGGTGATCTGGCGTTCCTGCATGGCCTCCAACAGGGCGCTCTGGACCTTGGGCGGGGTGCGGTTGATCTCGTCGGCCAGGATCAGGTTGGCAAAGATGGGGCCCTTGCTGGTGATGAACTCTCCGGTCTTCTGGTTATATATCATGGTGCCGATGATGTCGGCCGGCAGCAGATCCGGGGTGAACTGAATTCGCTGATACTTGGCCTTGATGGCGGAGGATACCGTCCGGACGGCATAGGTTTTGGCCAGTCCGGGCACCCCTTCGATAAGGATATGGCCGTTGGCTAAAAGCCCCACCAACAAGCGGCTGACAAGATAGTTCTGCCCGACGATAGCCTTGCTTATCTCGGCGGTGATGGTCTGGACCATGATGCTTTTCTTTTCGATCTCTTCGTTTATCCGCTTGATCTGGTCGCTGTGGTTTTCCATGAAAGTTTCCTCCGGAAATATATATTTAACTGTTGATTATTATCAAAAAAATACGAATACAACTTTACATTATAAAAAAATATCCTGCATGTGTCAAGTGGGTTGTAATTATATAACAGGAACGTGTCGTTACTTTGACTAATTGTGCCCTTAAAGGGTTTAAAATATATCAGTAAAATTAAGGATTAAATAAAAAAGGGGCAGTCATTACCTGCCCCGTAGGTCCGAATAATAATTATTTGGTTCTGATACGCTCCTTCAATTTAAAACCCCGCTTTTTGAAATCGACCACAAAGGCATCAGAATCGATGGCCAGCTCCAGGGGTATGGCTCCCTTGGGGGCTTTCCCCTGCACCAGATGGTGGGCCACGATGGCTGCCGGGAAGCCGGTGGTGCGCTCCATGGCGGTAAACCCGGTCCGGTCATCCTGGTAATCTATCAGGTCATAGACGATCTCGGTCTCCCGGCCGTTCTTTTTGCCTAGGGCCGTAACCCTCAGCACTATCAGGTCCTTGTCCTTGGGAAAATCTATCTTTTTGGTCAGCAGGACATGGCTCAAATGGCGGGGAACTATTTTACAGCCTTTGACATCCGCCGGCTCCTGCTCAAAAAATCCCAGCTCCAGCAATGTCTTGATCTTTTCGTAGTGCCCGGCATAGCGGACGGTTTTGTAATCATATTCCTTGACGATGCCCTCCAATGTCCAGGGGCAGGTGGAGCTTCCGCCGCTGGTGACGAAGGCCTCGCATCTGCCGACGGGCTTGGGAAATTCGATCTGCTCCAATTCCGAAAAGGTGGGGACCGCGGCAGCCTTTCCTTTTCTGATTATATGAGCGGTGCCGAAATATTCATTGATCAGCCCTTCCACCGAAAAGACCAGTTTGTAATTCAAGGGTGGCCGGGGCTTTTGGGGCAAACCGCCGCAGCGGATATGGACCTCTCTGGGCTGATCCAGTTTTTTGATGGCATGAACTGCCAGGGTGTTGCCCATGCCGGGCATCAGGCCAGTGTCCGGCACCAGGGTGACCCCGGCTTTCTTGGCCTGCTGGTACAAGGAAAGCTCCTTTAATACCACGCCGGTATTACCGCCCAGATCGCAGAAATTACAGCCGGAGTCTATGGCGGCCTTGGCCACGCCATAATTGAAGTGATAGGGAACGGCGCTGATCACGCAGTCCATTCCCTTGAAAAGTTTTTTCAATGATGCCGGGTTTCCGGCATCGGCTTTCTGGGCTCTGACGATCTTGTTCTTCAACAGGGCATTGACCTTTTTGGCCCCGGCGGAGGAAACCTTGCCGTCAAAATCGGCAACGGTGACACTTCTGGCCTGGCAGAATTTAGCCAGATCATAAGCGATGGCCAGACCCTGCCGACCGGCTCCCAGGACAAAATATTTGTAACCCATGGTTTTGCCTTTCGCAAAAATTGGTCTTTGAAACAATCTGAGACCTGATTATATGCCATTGTAGGTTTGTTTGCAAGGCAATTGTGATTATGCTCCGGGACGATCCGGTTTTCCAGATATTTGTATTGACAGAAGACTATGTTGAATGCTATATTCGTTGCCAAGTCCTCAAAAACATTTAAAACCAAAATACAGAGGGGCTATGTTCAACATTAAATTGAACAAGTGGGTCTATCTGGGGGTCGCAGGGTTGCTATTGACAATAATAATGGCAGCCGTTTTCTTTTTCTTTCGAAGCAAGGGAGTGAGCGGGCGGCGGGAACGGGGGCTTGAGGTGACCGCCCAGCCCGGGGGTGAATTACGCGACATTCCGGGGGAAATATCGTTTTATTTCTCAAGGTCATTCATGGGAGCCGAAGGCATAGAGATTCCGGCTGACAGCATGGGTAATTATATTGAGATTGATCCGCCGCTGCCGGCCTCTGGCATCTGGGCCTCGGAAAGGCGGTTCGAACTGAGGTTCCTTAAAAAACCCCTTCCTGAGGTCAGGTATAATATCAAAATGAAGAGGCTGCCCCTGATGATAGAGGCGCCCAAGATGCCAACCTATAAATTCTGGTTCGCCACCCCAAAATTCGGGCTGAACAGCATTGTGTTGAAATCGGTGGTGAACGAAATGGCCCAGATCACCATCTGTTTCAATTATCCTCCGGAAACCGACAACATCGAAAGATTCATTGAAATCAGGGATTCAAAAAAGAAGAATGTCAAAATATCAAATGTCAGGATAGTAAATGACCGGGAGTTGATAATCACGGTTCCGGTGGCAAGCGCCCCGCAGCAGTATACCGTAACGGTTAAGAAGGGACTTAAAAGCAAACTGGGGGTGTCGTTGCGGGATGAAACCGAAAAGCTGATACCGGTGGGGTTCAAGACAGGTCCAATGACCGTTGAGAATGCCCGGGCCGAAGAGATAGACGAAGGTTTCATGCTGTCATTCCGCATGTCCGCCATGGCAGCTCATGATGGAGAACTGGAGATATACGAGGATAACCTGGCCGATCTGGTGGTGATCGATCCTGAGATCGATTACCAGGTCACCGCCTCCAACGCCGGCGTTTTCGTGACGGCCGATTTCATGCCGGAGAAGAGCTACAAGGTCACCCTTAAGGCCGGCGTCTCCTCACTGACCGGGGATATTTTGCAGCAGGATTATACCCAGGAATTTACCATGCCCAAGAGAAAAGAGAAACTCCAGTTCGTATATCGCGGCCGTTATTTCGGCAAGAACGGGGCCTGGACTCTGCCACTGAAGGTCTCCCAATTTCCGGAGGTTACCATAGATGTCATTTATATGCCCCCGGAGAACGTTCTGTTCTGGCATCTCAAGGAATACGGCAATACCAGAAATATATCCAACCTGGGGGAAACAGTTGTCTCCGGTTACAAGGTCCCCTTGGAAAACGGCGCCAAGGAACAGGTGGCCGACATTGACCTGAGGGAACTGATAAAGGACCTGCATAAAGGGCTGTACCTGATAGAAGCCTCCGGCCGGAATAAGAACAAATACGGCTCCGATCGGGTGGCGGTGGTGATATCGGACATCTCGCTGATAGCCAAGTGGAATGAACGCACCATCTTCATCTGGGCGATGAATTCGGCCACCCTGAAGCCGGAGAGCGGGGTGGACATTGAAGTGCGCAGTTCCAAGAACTTCCTGGCCGGAAAGGGCAGCACCGACAACGGGGGTTTCTGCTCCATTCCGGTGCTCAAAGAAGGCCGAGATCCTTACGTGATCTTTGCCCAAAAAGGGAACGAGTGGACCTACGCTCACGTCAGTTCGCTAAGGCTGCCCATGGAGGCTTACGATGTATCGGGCGAGTCCCCGGATGCCCCGTACAACGCCTACCTTTATCCGGAGCGCGACCTGTACCGTCCGGGAGAGGAGGTAAAGTTCGGCATCCTGGTCAGGGAAAAGGGCACTTATCGCGGTCTTGCCATTCCGGTCCGGGTCAATGTCAGAGACCCGCAGGGGAGGGATTACCAGTCGCTTTCCGGGACCACCGACGACTGCGGCCTTAGGGAGTTCCGTTTTCCCACCGCTCCATCTTCGCCTACCGGAAAATACATGTTGCAACTGGTGATAGGCGATAGGACCATATATTCGAGCCATGTGATGGTGGAGACCTTCGTGCCGGAAAGAATGAGGGCGGAACAGAAATTCCCGGAGAAGCCGGATATATACAAAAAGATAAACATGAAGATAAACGCCGAATTCCTGTTCGGGGCGCCGGCATCGGATGAAGAATATAGCATCAAGCTTAGGGCAGAGGAAGTGCCGATGGCCGTTTCCGGGTATTACGGTTATTTCTTCGGACGAGTGCCGTTCGGAAAAGACAAAACACCGTCATGGGAATCGGAAACAGAATCCGGCAGCCTGGACAGCAAAGGCAAGGCAGAGGTTGATTTTCAGGTGGGAAGTTCCGTCAAATTCGACCAGCCAGTCAGACTCAGGAGCCTGCTGACCGTGACCGAGGGAGGCAGTGGCCGGGTCACTTCCAGGATGACTGAGAAAATGGCCTACACCAGGCCGTTCTACATCGGGATCAAGCCGACCGGCACCAGGATAGCGGCCGGAGTGCCGATGGAGGTCAAGGGCATCCTGCTGGGCCAGGACCAGTCGCTTTATACCAGGAAGGCCAAACTGTATTACCGGGTATATCGGCTTTCATATTATTACAACTACGGCTATGATGACGACTATTATTATGACGATTATTACTGGAGCGCCCGGGTCAATAAACTTCCGGTGACCTCCAAGAAACAGGTGACCGCGGCGGACGGGAAATTCAGCTTCAATTTTACCCCCAACACCAACTACAACGATTATCTGGTGGAAGTGGTTGACGAGGGCAACGGGACGGTGTCCCAGGCTAAGATCTCCGGCTGGGGTTGGTGGTACGGCGGCGAGGAGAAGGTGCAGTCACCCGAGGTGATTCCGATCCGTTTGGATAAGAAGGAATACGATGCCGGCGATGAGGTGAAGGTCGAGGCCCTGGTTCCCTTCGATGGGAACGTTCTGTGGACGGTCGAGTTGGACACGGTGTACATCACCGAGTGGAGCCAGGCCAAAGGAGAGGTGGCTTCGTGGAGTTTCAAGGCCCCCAAGGGAGTTTCCACCGTCTATGTCAGCGCGTTGCTGGTCAGATCGGGCGGGAACTATATGGTCCAGCGCGGTTTCGGGGTGCAGCGGGTCAGGATCCGTCCTGTCAGCCTGAAGCTGGACCTGACCTTGGAGACACCGGATAAGATAAAACCCGGAGAGGAACTGACCGTCAAGGTCAGGACCGGCGGCCAATTCAAGGGAACCATCGCGGTGGTGGACGAGGGCATCCTCCAGATAACCGATTTCCAGACGCCTGACCCGTTCAGCGGCATCCTGAGGGATCTGCGGCTGTATATCAAATCGGCCGAATCCTTCGGCTGGATCATGAAAAAGTTCATGGACAGGACCGGCGGGGACTTCGCCGCCAGAGAGAAAGAATTCCCCGAAGCCAGGTTCGCCAGGATAGTGTCATCGTGGAGCGGTATTCTGGAAAGCGGCCGGGACGGGGTCATTATCTATAAGGTGAAGATCCCTGAATATAACGGAAAACTTAGGGTGATGGCGGTGGGGGCCAGCGATAGCAGGTTCGGCTCCTGCCAGGCCGATGTCATTGTAAAGAGCGACGTGATAGTAACGCCCACCATCCCGCGTTTCATGTACACCGGCGATGAGTTCAGCTTCCCGGTGACTCTGATCAACACCACCAACACTTCTCGGAGTGTCTCGCTTTCCGTCAACCCCAAAGGCTTCAGTGTGAAAGGCGACAGAAAGGCGTCTGTAGCGCTGAAGGCTCAGGAGAAAGTCACCCAATGGGTGGAGTGTATCGCCGGCGAGGATCCCGGTTCACTGGAGATGACGATCGAAGCCTCAACGCAGGGCGTGAGCTATAAAGACCAGTTTACCATTCCGCTGTATCCGAACGTGCCGTTCATAACCGAGACTGAATACCACGATATCAAATCCGGGGGAAAGCTCGACTTAAAAGCATATTTCAACGACTGGTATCCCCGGGCCCATCAGGCCAGGGTGATGGTATCGGTGCTGCCGGGCCTGTCCAGGCTGAACCATTTCCAGTACGTGATCCATTATCCCTACGGCTGCATAGAGCAGACATCGACATCGACCCTAGTTCTGCTGCGACTTTCCTCCCTTCTTCCGGCAATAGCCCCGGAGATCGAAAAGGAGAAATATACCTCCATGGTCAATCACGGCATCAATCGCCTGGTATCCATGCAGACCATCTCTGGGGGTTTTGCCTACTGGCCGGGCAATAGCGAGCCGTGTAAATGGGGGAGCGGTTATGCTACCCTGGTACTGCTGGAGGCTAAAAAGGCCGGTTTTGTAGTGCCTGATGGAGCGCTTAATGCGGCCCTGAACTATCTTGACGCCATGCCGGAAAAATCCGGCCTGGTTTATTATGTGCTGGCGCGCGGCGGAGTCCTTCAGAAGAAGCCAGAAGCCGTTGACCGGATAATAACCCTGGCTCAGAAGGGCGATTACAGCGCCTTGGGAATGCTATGGGCCGCAGGGACGGCCTTTGAGTCGGGGCGGACAGAACAGGCCAAGGCCATCCTCCGGGCCGCGCTTAACAGGACCCCGGAGAATGTCCGCCGATATAGCGACGATTTTTACAGCCGGATGCAGTATGGCGGAATCAAACTGTACATGATAGAGAACATAGAGCCCGGGACCGAGGCCGAGAAGCAAGCGGTGCTTCAGGTCTCCCAGGACCTTTCGGGCAAGTGGAGCTGGTATTATTCCACCCAGGACCTGGCTTGGAACCTGCTGAGCCTGGGGCTGTATGCCGATAAACATCCGGCCGGTGGTCAGCTGGGCGAACTTAGGGTGGACGGCAAGGTTCAGAAGCCCAGAGACCTGAAGACGGTCAGTTCGTGGACGCTGTCCAATCCGGGAAACAGCGGAGAGCTCGAGCTCAAGTCGTTGTCCGGGTCCGATCTGTTCGTCAGCATTGAGAACAAGGGATTTTCCAAGACCAGGAAGGCCTTTGAGGCGTCTTCCACTGGCCTTGTCATCGAAAAAACCCTGCTCTCTTATACCGGTTCGGCGGTAACCTCGGCCAGGCAGGGCGATATCCTGCTGATGAAGATAGCAGTGAAGACCGTCAGCGGGTATTATGATAACGTAGCTGTGGAGGCCCCATTGCCAGGAGGATTGGAAATAGAGAACCCCCGGCTGGGCAGAGGCGACCTGCCGCAATGGACCAGCGACAGCCGTAATTTGTGGATGCCTGATTATGTCGATGTCAGGGATGACAGGGTGATCATCTTCGGGCGTCTCTCCTACGGCCTCCAGTATTATTATGTTCTGCTCAGGGCGGTCACCCCGGGCAAATATTTCCTGCCGCCGGCCAGTGCGGTTATCATGTACGATCCCGAAAAGAATGCCCATACAGGTGCGGGTAGCTTTGATATATATAAACGGTAACATACGCAAACTGACGGCATATTGCCTGCCGGCACTGGCGGTTTCCTGTTTGCTGGGTCTTTTGCTGTGGCCGTTGCCAGAATCAATTGCTCCGTCCTATTCCAGGGTGGTCCGGTTCTCCGACGGCAGCGTGATGAGGACCTATATCTCAACTGACCAAAAGTGGAGGATCTTTCTGCCGCTGGAGAAAATCGACCCGTTGTATATCAGGACAACACTGGCCTATGAGGATCGGTGGTTCTACTGGCACCAGGGAGTCAATCCGGTGTCATTGGCCAGGGCCCTCTACCTTAACTTAATGGCCGGACGTGTGGTCTCCGGCGGGTCTACCATCTCCATGCAGCTGGCCAGACTTTCGGAGCCTAAACCACGCACGGTCGTTTCAAAATTATGGGAGATCTTCAGGGCTTTCCAGTTCGAGCTGCGCCTGGGCAAGAGGAGGATATTTGAGCTCTATCTTAACCTGGCCCCGTACGGCGGGAACGTTGAGGGGATCGGGGCAGCCTGCTTGGGCTATTATGGACGGCTGCCGGACAGGATGACCCCTGAGGAATCGGCCTTCCTGGTATGGCTGCCGCGCTCGCCCTCGCTGAAAAGGCGCAGGGATAAGACCTCGCCTATCGACGGGCGTGATAAGGTGCTGGACATTATGCGCCGGCGCGGTCTGATCGATGACGGGCAATACCGGCGCAGCCTGAAAGCCGCCATACCATCGAAATTCAGGCAGTTTCCCTGCATGGCCCCGCACATGGCCGATTACCTGGTGCAGTCATACCAGGAAAGGAACGATATTATCAGCACTATCGACCGAGATATTCAGCTTAAATCCGAAAGCATACTCAGATCTTACGACAAGAAGATGGAGCTGGCCGGAGCCTCGAACGCCAGCCTAGTGGTTATCGATAACCGGACCCGCCGGGTCAGGGCGGTGGTGGGATCGCTGGATTATTTTGACAGTCAGAGACAGGGACAGGTGCGCGGCTTCGCTTCGTTCCGTTCTCCGGGATCGACCCTAAAACCGTTTCTTTACATACTTTCGCTTGAAAGGGGGCTGATAAATCCGGAAATGCTGTTGGAGGACGCTCCCTACAAATTCGGAGCCTTTTCCCCGGTCAATTTTTCTGAGAACTGGAGCGGATTGGTCAGGGCCGAGGACGCCCTGTCCCGTTCACTCAATCTTCCCTTCGTAATGATGCTCAGAAGGTACGGATATTCCCGGTTCGAAAAAAAAATAAGGGAGCTGGGTCTGATCGGGCCGCTGGAATATGGCAGCTACGGGCTTCCGATCATAACCGGCGGCATGGATGTCCGGCTGCTGGACCTGGCCAACGCCTATGCCAGCCTGGCAAAAGGGGGAAGTCACGGAAAACTGCTGCTGCTGGAAACCGATACTGCTGGAGACGAAAAGCAGGTATTCAGGCCTGGTGCGGTTTGGCTGGCCCTGCAGGCGCTGGGAAAGAAGGATCGGCCGGACGCGCCCAATGTCTCCCGTTACACCATGCCCAAAGGCAGGATATTCTGGAAGACAGGCACATCCTTCGGCCGGCGGGATGCCTGGAGCCTGGGTTTTCTCAAGGACTACACCGTAGGGATCTGGACTGGCAACTTCTCCGGAGAGGGTTCGGACAGCATCGTGGGAGCGCTGGCTGCGGCGCCGGTGATGTTCGATGTTCTCAGGGCGCTGGAAGATAATTTCCCTCGAGAACTCCCCTGGGAAAGAGAAGCCAAATCCGAGATAGACATCATTCCGGTCTGCGCCTATTCGGGATATAAGGCGGGACCGTACTGCCCGAAGACCAAGCTGGTAAAATCCCTTAAGAATGCCGAACCTTTCCAGCCCTGCCCCTTTCACCAGAATTTCATCGTCGAAAAAAGAACCGGCTACCGGGCCAGTCCCTGGAAGAACTACCAAAAAGGGGAACTGACCGAAAAGGTATTTTTGGTCTATCCCTCGCAGGTTCAGTTGGTGATGGCAGGGCAGGGACGGGAGCCCCAGTTTGGTCCTCAGCAAAGAGTAGACAAGAATAAAAAGAGTCTGGAACTGGTCAGTCCGGTCGACGGATCCCTCTATCTGGTCCCGTTTGGGGTCAGAAACACCGGCAGCATTCCCCTACAAGCTTTCACTGCCGGTGGAGGGAAGATACACTGGTTCGTCAACGATGTCTATGTAGGCGACACGGAATCCTGGGAGATACTGGAGTTGGAACCCAAAGGATCGCTAGTCAGGATAACGGCCCAGGACGATATGGGCACCAGTAGGTCGGCCAGAGTGGAAATACGAACTGAGAGATAATACATTTTGCGTCCTGGTTAGGGCTTGCTTTTTTTGTCTTTTAAGTGTATAGTTACCATACAACAGTCGCACTTCTTTTGGATGGGCCGGCGGATATTTCGATGGGTGATTTCCGGCGACACCAGGCAGTGGGGCAATATCAGCCATAGCCTGCCGGATATCACCACAGAACCGCCGGCTTGCTATGCATAAGCCTTCAAAGGATGATTTGCACATGAATGAAATAAAAGAATTAAAGATAGGCGATCTGGCCATAAAACTCCCCATAATTCAGGGCGGTATGGGGGTTGGTGTTTCCCTGGCAGGCTTGGCTTCGGCGGTGGCCAATAATGGCGGAGTGGGCACCATAGCGACCGCCGGCATTGGGATGTTCGAACCGGATTTCAATACCAATTATCTGGAGGCCAATATCCGGGCCTTAAAGAAGGAGATCCAAAAAACCAGAAGACTTACCAAAGGCATCCTGGGAGTCAATATCATGGTGGCCCTTTCCAACTATGCCGACCTGGTCAAGACATCCATCGAAGAGGAGATCGATATAATCTTCTCCGGGGCCGGACTGCCATTCAACCTGCCGGAGTTCTTAAACAGGGATTCCAAGACCAAGCTGGTGCCGATCGTCTCCTCCGGCCGAGCGGCGGCCATCATCGCTAAAAAATGGTCCGATAAATACAACTACCCTCCCGATGCCATAGTGGTGGAGGGCCCCAAAGCCGGAGGGCATCTGGGGTTCAAGGCAGAGCACCTGGACGATCCCCGTTATACCCTGGAGAATCTGATCCCCGAAGTCATCGAGGCCATTAAACCTTATGCCGAAAAGTACGGGAGGCCCATTCCGGTGATCGCCGCCGGCGGGATATATACCGGGGAGGATATCTGTAAATTCCTGTTGATGGGAGCCGCCGGGGTCCAGATGGGCACCCGTTTCGTCACCACGACGGAGTGCGACTCGTCCATAAAATTCAAGCAGGCCTATATTGATTCAAATCAAAACGATGTGACCATAATCAAAAGCCCGGTGGGAATGCCGGGCCGAGCCATCCGCAACAAGTTTATCGAGGATGTCAGCCGGGGGGAGAGAAAGCCGTTCACCTGTCCGCATCACTGCATTATAACCTGCGACTTCAAGAACACCCCGTATTGCATCGCCCTGGCGCTGATAAACGCCCAAAAGGGACTGCTGGATGAAGGTTTCGCCTTTGCCGGCGCCAATGCCTACCGGGCCACGGAGATCATCTCGGTCAAGGAATTGATGGATACTATAATGGAGGAATACCGCCAGGCCTGCCAGAACTGATCAGGCCCTGGTTCATATGTCGGCAAATGGCCGGTTTGGATCTATACCGTAAGCTCTGCGTTTTAACTGCGCAGGGCTTTTTGTTTGTCATTCTCGAGAAACTTGTCCTCGCGGAGGCGGGGATCGGTAATCCATGGTTTAATGGGACGCTGATTTTCGCAGATTTTACTGATTTGGTTTATCCACTCCGCCAAAGGCGGATCGAAGTGGCACTAAGACTTATTTTAAAACTTTAAACAATTTACATCTGCTATGCAGCTACCATTGATGTTATTTAATATTTCCTTGATTTTATCGACACTTTAAGTGTATATTTATTCCAACTTAATCGTTAGGATCGAAATGCAACAGGGACAAATCGAGGTTATCTGCGGATGCATGTTCAGCGGCAAGACCGAGGAGCTGATCCGCCGGCTCAAGCGGGCCACCTACGCCAGGCAGAAAGTACAGATATTCAAGCATTCGTTCGATACCCGCTACGATGAGTTGTGCATCACCACTCATTACGGCCTGAAACTTCCCACCGTCACCTGCCTGACCGCCGGTGATATCATAGGCGCAGTGGATAATAAAATTCAGGTGGTGGGCATAGACGAGGTGCAATTTTACGGGGACGATATAATTCCGGCCATCGAGGAGATAGCCCATCAGGACATCCGGGTGATAATCTCCGGGCTGGATATGGATTTCCGGGGCGAGCCCTTCGGGCCGATGCCGCAGCTGTTGACTCTGGCCGAAAAGGTGGACAAGCTCTCTGCCATCTGTTCAATATGCGGCGAGCCGGCCACCCGCACCCAGCGGCTTTTGGACGGCCATCCGGCGCCCTATGACAGCGAGGTGGTCTCGGTGGGCTCCACCGAGAAGTACGAGGCCCGCTGCCGTAAATGCCACGTAGTACCCAATAAACCGGGCAAACAGCCGTTCAGCATGTCGCCCCAGATGGAGATCTAAATCTAAGTGAAGGTAAAAGTATGAAATGGAAATCGCCCCAAGAGTGGGCCAAGCTTAAAGCAGGCATAGATTGTCCGATGTGTCTGGAAAGTGGCATGGAGGAAAATCAACACAGTTATAAGGTAATCGAACTCAAACAGTCCATCGTTCGATTCAACAAGAACCAATATATGCCTGGCTGGACCACTTTAATCTTAAAACGGCATGTTACGGAGTTGTTCGAATTGTCTCCTGAGGAAAGGGCAGGGTTTTGGGATGAAGTGTCCATTGTGGCAAAGGCCCTTTATCAGATTTATAACCCGGCTAAGATAAATTACTGCATTTGGGGCAACCACATGCCGCATATACATTGCCATCTATTTACACAAACATTTGACGATGACCCAGGCAAGCCAATAAATCAGAACGAAAAGGAAATATTTCTGGATAAAAATGAATACCTTCAAAAGATTAAAAAAATAACCTATGAAATACATAAAACAACCGAAACAAAATCATAACTTGGGCGTATTTTTTTATATAAAACAACACTATTCAATCAATACTGAGGTGTTATATGAAAAAACCAACGGTCAGGAACGCGGTCTTTCTGTCCATCGGCATAATCGCCATAGGCTGGATCCAAAAGATCTTCAATTATATCTCCACCAAGCCTTCTTTGCCCGAACAACTAGGACTGAAGGTCAAACTTAGCGAAAATCTGCCACAAGCCTCGCTGTATATCTTAACGGTGGGGGTTTTCACCTTTCTGCTGGTCTACTACCTGCTCAAACTGACCGATGAAAATTTCGGTTCCCTGGGGTTCAATAAAAATAAGTTAGGAAAACAGATAGCCATAGGCGCGTTGTTCGGGATCGGCATTTTTGCCCTGGATACCTTCCTGATCAGCCCGGTTCTGGAAGCATTGCTGCCCAACGCCGTGGCCGAAGGTGAAAACATAAAGTATCTATTCAGTAAATTGTATTACATTCCAATCTTATTGTTCATGGGCATCTTCAAGGGAGGGTTTCTGGAGGAACTCTGGCGGATATTCGTTCTAACCCGGTTCGAGAAGGCCTTTAAGACAGCCGGTATGATCTTTGCCCTGGTGTTTTTCTCGGTAATGTTCGGGCTGGGGCACGCCTATCAGGGAACCTCCGGGATAATATCCACCGCAATACTGGGTTTGCTTGACGGACTGGTCTACCTAAGGAAGAGGAATGCCATGGAGGCGGTAACGGCCCACGCGGTGTTCGATTTGATTGCCATGACGGTGGGGTTCATTATTTACTACGGGAAGTAAAGTTAGATATTGTTAAAAACAAAAAGCCCGAATGATCTCTCATTCGAGCTTTCGTATATTTGGTGGGGTGGATGAGGGGATTCGAACCCCCGACCTTCGGATCCACAATCCGACGTTCTAACCAGCTGAACTACATCCACCGTGATACTATGGGATTTGTTATTTGATGGTTGGGTTTAGGGCTTTGTTTTGCTGCATTTTAGATTTTAGGCTTTTTTTTAGCCCGCATATCATTTTGCTGATGTCGGTGCAGGTCCCGATTCTGATTTCTGAAATCGCAGAGTCAAGATACCTTAAATCACGAATTTTATAAAACCAATTTTCGCTTTCGGCCGTGCTTCTTCGGGCAATGTCCAGATAATGAATGTATTCTTTGGTAGAAGCTGCGTTGAACCCCTCAGATATATTGGCGCTGACGGAACCGCTGCTACGCAGTATCTGATCGGATATTATTTTTGCCACCCTGGTTGAAGGATATTTCTCAACATCAACAGTGATGTCTAAAAACAATCTGTGCGCTTTTTGCCACACTTCAAGCTCGGTAAAACTTTTCACTCCACTCCTCTCGTCATACACAAAATTAAAACCACAACCCTCGCACAAATCACACAAATCTATTCCCAATTCCCTAGAATGGTACGCCTGACAGGATTCGAACCTGTGACCCTCTGCTTAGAAGGCAGATGCTCTATCCAACTGAGCTACAGGCGCATTTCTGATAACAGATCAAGGATATTTGGATAATTGGGAAAACAACATCAATTAGCGGATTATTTTCCGGTATCCCTAATCAAGCATCTAAAATCCATCCGTTACTCCCGGCGTAAAATGGTCGGGGAGACCCCGATTTTATCGGGGCGACCCCCATAGATTAAAATGGTCGGGGAGACCCCGATTTTATCGGGGCGACCCCCATAGATTAAAATGGTCGGGGAGAGAGGATTCGAACCTCCGACCCCCTGGTCCCGAACCAGGTGCGCTACCGGACTGCGCTACTCCCCGACATTTATTAAAAACTGAATACTATAGATCTATTTTGTCCGGTCCATTCCAGAGCTATCCCAAAATCAGAAATCTATTCCCTGTAATCTAAGCTGGTCGGGGTGCCCAGACTCGAACTGGGGGCTTCTTGCTCCCAAAGCAAGCGCGCTACCAACTGCGCCACACCCCGTAGCACCTTCAGCAAACAGTAATTATATTATACCAAAGGTTGATATGTCAAGCTAAGTTTTAGGCGAGCCGGGAGCGGCCAGGCCGTTGATCAGGGCCCGCATCTTTTTCAAGGCCTGAGCCCGGTGGCTGATCCGGTTCTTTTCCGGGGGGGGGAGTTCGGCAAAGGTCCTATCAAATCCGGTTGGAAGGAAGATAGGATCATAGCCAAAACCGTTGCTGCCCCTGGGTTCTGCGGTTATCGTTCCTTCGATCTCGCCCCGGGTGAAAAAAGCCCGGTTATTGTTCCCCACCAAGCATAATACACAGATAAAACGGGCGGTCCTTTTTTCAGCCGGGACCTGTTGCATCAACTCCAGCACTTTCATCCAGTTATCCCGGTAATCCGGCCCGGCAAAGCGGGCGGAGAGGATGCCGGGCTGGCCGTCCAAGGCGTCTATAACCAGGCCGGAATCGTCGGCCAGGGACCAAAGGCCGCTGTAATAGGCAGCTTGGCTGGCTTTGATCATGGCATTGTCATCGAAGGTCCGGCCGGTCTCCTCGGCCTCCGGGCAGTCGGGAAAGCCATCCAATCCGACGAAACGGGTGTCCGGCAGATCCAATATCTCCGAGATCTCCCGGACCTTGTCGTTATTTCTGGTGGCGATCAAAATATCCATACAGGGAAATGATACCAATTTAGAGGGGAAAATGCAAACCTTTTTGCTTGACTTTTAACCGATATATACACTATCATTAAAAAGCCTACTATATGATAATTTTGGCAACTATCATACTTAATTACAACAATCGATAATGCGAAGACAGCTTTTAATATTTACCGCATTTATGCTGATGTCCGGGCTAGGCTACGGCCAGAAGGATACCCTGGAGATAGCCCCGGCTTCCGGTGGGCCGACCGTGGTTGCGGATACCGCCGACTGGGCTAATTTGATGCAATGGCAGGAGTGGCGGCAGAGAAGCCTGGATTACCAGCATCAGGGGATGCCGGAGGAGGCCTTGGCCGCCGCCGAGTCCTCATTGGTTCGCAGCCGGGCGCTGGGGTTGGACCTTCCCGTGGTCGGGGCGTATTGGGGAAATAAAACCCGGCAGGCCTTAAGGAATAAGGACTGGGAAGGGGCTCAAAAATATTCCCGGCTGGCCCGGTTGGCGGATAATTATTCCTTTAAAAACAACATCTCCCATTTCCAGGCAAACAGCCATATTATCGGGGCCGCTTCGGCCCTGGGGCAGTTCATCCAGACCATCAACGGCTATCGGCAGGATTTCCGCTTCAGATACCGGGCATTATGGCTGGGGATATTCGGGCTATCGCTGGCCCTGCTGACCGGGGGCCTGTTCTTCCTGCTGTTGCTGGCGGTAAAATACCTTCCCTATCTGTTCCACCTGCTATCGGATCTGCTTCCCAAAGGCTGGCCGTATTTCGGACGGATATTCCTGGCAACATCCTTGGGCGCCGGGCTATTGTTGTTCATAGCCGGATTCAGCCTGGCCTTGGCCGTAATCCTGCCGGCCGGAGCGATCATCGTCAAGGGAAGGACCCGGGAGAAAGTGATGTTCTGGATAACCCTGGCCCTGATCGGCTGTTCGGCAGCCGGCTTCAACCTGGTTCACCAATTCTTCAAAGCCAGCGATCAGGGACGGGTTGAAGCCCTGGCGGCGGCAAATACTTCGGAATGGAACAGCCCATTGGTTCAGGCTCTGGCCGGGCAGCAGCGGCAGGATCCTTCGGACCTGAAGCCGGTATACGCGCTTTCTCTGATGGAGAAGAACCGGGGGAAACTGGACCAGGCTCAGACATACTTGACGGCCATCATTGAAGCCTCGGGGAGCAATTCCGCCGCCCTGAACAATCTGGGGAATATTTATTTCTTCAAGGGCCAGTTCGACAGCGCGGCTTTTTTCTATCGCCTGGCCATTGAAGCCGACCAGGATCTGGCCGAGGCCCATTACAATTTAGGGCAGGTGCATTTCAAGGCCATTGATTTCAACCTGGCCCGGGCGGAGCTGGAGAGGGCCGCTTCGCTGGCACCGGCCAGAATGGAAAGCTGGAGCCGGGAGTCAGGCGGCAATCGGGCGATGGATGCCCAGCTTGGGCTGGAACTGCTCTGGCCGGAAATATGGCGGGGATGGAAGCCATTCGCTTCCTTTGCTCCGGCGGAGTTCGCCAGTCTTACCCGGCTGAATCTCTGGCTGCCTTTGTGGGCCTGGCTGGGGCTGGTGGCTCTGATAATCGTATGGATGGTTCTGGCAAAGGATAACCTGGCGGTGCGCAACTGCTGGTTATGCGGACGATATGTCTGCGACCGATGCCAGGCCCTGGCCCAGGATGGAAACTTGTATTGTCAGGAGTGCCATAACCAGGTATTTTCCATCCAGTCCCATGAACTGCAGCAAAAGGCGGCCGAGGTTCTCTCCCGCCAGGCCGTAAAGAGGCAGCGGACGATCTCCGGATTGGCAAACTTTTTCCTACCGGGTTCTTCATATGTGATGGGGGGAAGCGCCATAAAGGGATGGCTTCTTTCCCTATCCTTGGGGATGCTGTATGCCGGAGTGATGTTGTTCCTCTCCCCCTGGATATCGGCCCGGTTGGATTATTCGGTGACGGATGGTTTTTATTGGACCGCCGGAGTCATCATGGCGGTATTGTATCTCATATCCTGGGTGGGTTATATTCAGATGTTCAGAAATCAGGGAGCTTCAGATGCCGCTTGAAGGTAATGTAAAAGAATTCGGTTTGGCGGACGTTCTTCAGTTCATCGCCGGCAACCAGAAGGCCGGGGTGCTGCAGCTGACATCAAAAAATGACAAGGCCTCCATCGCCTTCGATCACGGCAAGATCACCGGGGCGGTGTACGGTCGCCAGGGCCGCCAGGATCAGTTGCAGAACTATCTGTTGAGGTCCAAAAAGGTGGAGCAAGGAAAGCTGGAATCCATCCTGAAGATACAGGTCGACACCGGGATACCCCTGGGGGAGCTGCTTCTGAAAGAGGGGCTGATGAGCCAGGAGGAGATAGACGGACTGGTGACATTCAAGATCCAGGAGGTGCTGGACGAGGTATTTACCTGGAGCGATGCCCGTTACAAGTTCAATCCCGAGGAGAGGCTGTATCAGAACAGCCGCTCCCAGGTGGCCATTCCGGCCGAATCATTGCTGCTGGAGACTTTAAGGCGCAAGGACGAATGGCCGGCCATCGCCAAGGCCCTGCCCTCCGACGGCGTCATTCTTAAAAAGATACAGGATACGGTCACCGGCGTGGAGATCTCGGCCGATATTCAGCAGATATTCGAAATGATAGACAGCTCCAGGACCATCAGCCAGATGATAGGGGACACCTACCTGGGGCGTTTTCGGACCTTCAATGCCGTCTATAATCTGCTGATGTCGGGAACGGTGGAGATAACCCATACCCCGGAACCGGAGGTAAGGGTGGCCGAAAGACAGGCCAAAAAGAAGGCCAGCGCAACCGGTCAGGCCCTGGCCTTGGCCTCGGTCCTGCTAGGATTGGCGGTTTTTGGCGGAGCAGGGTTTGGAGCCTATAGGATCAATCTGCTGACAGCACGGAAAAACAACCTGATACAGCGGGAGACCATCA
The DNA here is from genome assembly GCA_020053305.1 of Candidatus Edwardsiibacteriota bacterium. Classification (GTDB taxonomy): domain Bacteria; phylum Edwardsbacteria; class AC1; order AC1; family EtOH8; genus UBA2226. The sequence continues at coordinate 67,792 of JAGVNJ010000039.1, forward strand.
GGGCTCAGATGGGTTGGCTGAAAACCCGGATCGAAGTGTATTATATGTCCAATGGCAGATATCCGGCCAGCCTCAATGATATAACCAGGGACCAGAAGATAATTTCTTCATTCGACTATCATAAAAACGAAGAGGAGACCGGCTATCACCTGGAGGCCAAGGAATAGCGATCATAAAAAAGCCCTTCCGAATATCTCGGAAGGGCTTTTTCGTTACCGAATTAGATCAATACTCAAAAGTGCTGCCGCCTATGAATTCCCGCAGTATCGAGGTGTGGGGCACCTCGTCGGCGAACACCGGCACGAACATCCGGACAAAGTGCAACAGGCGGTAGGCCTCGCCGAAGCTCTCATCGTCGGTGGGCACCTCCAGCAAAAAGCGCTCGGCGTACATCCTCAGCACCGATGGTTCGTAAACCAAAGTGGAATTGAACATCACGTCGGCCTCCTCCTGGAAGGGGAAAATGTTGTGCTCCTCGCCCCGCTGCACCGAGGGCCATACCTTAAGGGTGTGGGCGGCGCTGTAGCCCCGGAACTTGCGGTCCCGCACGATCCTTCTCAGCAGCCGGACATCCGAGGTCATGATCCGGTTGTGGTCGTCCAGGCACAGCTGGGTCAGGGCGCTGATATAGACCTTGAGCTTGTTCTCCCGGGGCACCGACTGGGTGAGCTTCTGGTTCAAGCCGTGAATGCCCTCCACCAGCAGGATGTCGTTGGCCTCCAGCTTCAGGCTGACGGTCCTTTGATCCCGGGTCCCGGTGTGGAAATTATAGATCGGGGTGGCCACCTCCTGGCCCATAAGCAGGTCGGTCATCTGCCGGTTGAACAGATCCAGGTCCACCGCCCGCAGGGATTCGAAATCGGGCTTGCCGTCCTCGCCCAGGGGGGTCTGGGCCCGCCCCAGGAAATAATTGTCGGTGGACAGGGCGATGGGCCTCAGGCCGTTGACTTTGAGCTGGATCATCAGCCTTTTGCTGAAGGTGGTCTTGCCGGAGGAGGAGGGCCCGGCGATCAGCACCAGTTTCACCTTGTCCCGCTGGGAGGTGATGATGTCGGCGATCTGGGCGATGCGTTTTTCATGAAAGCCCTCGGATATCCTGATCAGCTCCCCGATCTCCTTGGTCAGGCAGATCTCATTGATCTCGCCCACGTTGGTTACGCCCAGGATCTTGTTCCATTCCTTGGTCTCTTTATGGATGTTGAAGAGCTTGGTCTGGGGCGAGAGATCGGGGATTCTCTCCGGATTCTTGGATTGGGGAAAGCGCAGCAGAAAGCCGGGGGCATAAAGGGCCAGTTCGAAGCGGTCGATAAACCCGGTGGTAGGCGTGACCGGCCCGTGCTGGATGTCCTTGAACACCCCGCAGCCGATAAGCTTGGCCTCGGTCAGGCGGGTGGTGGTCAGAAGTTTTATCTTATCATGATAGCCCTCGGCATCGAAATATTCCTTGGCCTCCTCGATGGATATGGATTCTCTTACAAAGGGCCGGCCTTCGGCCACGATCTGTCTCATCCGGGTTTCGATATTATCCAATATCTCCTGGTCGATGGGTTTATCGGATACAAAATCGAAATAATAGCCGTTGGCCAGCGACTGGCCCACAATAATCCGGGCCTCGGGATAAAGCTCCTCCACAGCCTCATACAATATCAGGCAGGCCGTCCGCCGATAGACCGCCAGGCCCTCGCGGTCGGTGTAAAATACCGGGGTCAGGCGGCAATTGGCGTGCAGCACGGCATCCAGGCTGACCAGATTCTGGTTTATCTTGGCGGCCAGCAGTTTTCCGGCGTTCGGAGGATAGCGCTTGAATAAGCTCTGGATCTGCTCCCCGGCCTTGGCCGGCAGGCGCTGTCCGTCCATCAAAACTTCGATAGGTTTGTGTCCCATGATTTATGTCCTTTCTGGCAATTAAAGGCGAAGCCTAAAAAGCTCCGCCATCAGTATACGCAATAATGTAGCTTAAAAGTCAGAATATGTCAAGAGAAAATGAATTATAAATTTTAGAGAGGAGAGTAAAATAAGTCCCGAGTTCAATAATGAAGTGCAACACTTGAGAAAGATGAAAGGTATGTGTTATCCTGTGTGTTATGGCAAGAGAATACAAGCAGTTGACGAAGGCCGAATCTGAAGAAATCACCGCACTTCGAAGCCAGGGCTTCTCTTTGAAATGCATAAACATCAAAAAATTATAAAAATTTATCATTTTGCAATACGCAATTTTGCATCTCATTATATATAACTTAATGGACAGAAAAGACATAAGTATATTAATGTTTGTGGCATGCAATATGCAGATATTATATATTAGGCATTTGTATAAACTTGCGAATATTATATTTAAAGGGCGAAGATATTTTTGGCTGTTTTTTGAGGAGCTACCGGTTGCCGGACACGTCAATCTGTCCATATACAATGTGGCCGGGCAGCTTGTCCGGATATTGAATGATGGATCTAAAGTATCTGGGGTTTATAATGCCAAGTGGGACGGCCGGGATAATCAAGGATACCCGGCAAAAAGCGGGATTTATTTCTACCAGTTAATATACGCCCGCCAACGGGCGGTGGGAAAGATGTTGTATTTAAATTAGGGCAATCCCACAATTTCTTGACAAACACCCAGGTTAGAGCTATAATCTTTAAGAAAGGAGGCGGTGAACATGAATAAACAGCACAAACTCGTGCGGTTGTTCCTGGGGCCGCTTTTCGTATTATGCTTGCTTCCGGCCCTGAGCAATGCCGCGACAATCAAGTTGGATGCCAACGATTCCCTAACTGCAACCGGCGCTTGGCAGAATATAGCCAACTGCTACGCTGACGACGGCCTTTATACGGTGGGCAATGGCTTAGCCAACGGCACCCGCTATTTCCGGGTGGGGCTGGCTGACCCGACGGATATAACGAATCAGCGGATCACAAGCGTCGTCCTCTACGCCAAGGGATATTCCAATAACGCCCGGGCCAAAGTCCGCCTGATTCCGTATTTCAATGGTACTGTAGGCATATCCTCGGCAAGCTATACTTTTGGAGTGACTGAAGTAACGCGGTCATTCAACATTACTGCCCAACGCGCCCCCTGGACCTGGAGCGACGTCATCAACCTAAATGTGCAATTCACACCCCGCACCGCCGCCACATTCTATGTCAATCACATCTTTGCGGTGGTCACCAGCATTGACACTACTGACTTATTTCAAGAACATTATTTTCTATTTAATCCAATAGCCTCACCCGAAACACTGGGACTCTATTTCCCGGTGGTCGTCCGCGCCATGACCACTCCGGGCGACACGGTGATGAGTTCTTATAATAATACCGCCAGCCTGACCGACCTCACCGGAGCCACCACCCCCAATATTGTAACTTTTATCGCCGGCTTTTGTTCGGTTCAGGTAATGATCGCCCAAGATACGGTAAATACGATGCTTTTGGTCAGTGACGGCGACACCAGCGGCTCCAGCAATCAATTCGACGTCATCAATCCCGGCCTGCATCACTTTGGGTTCGGTCCCATCGGACTCCAGACAGTAGGCGTGTCGTTCCCGGTAGCCATTACGGCGCTGGATTTCTATGGAGACACAGCCGCAACATTCGCAGATAAAGTAGATCTGTGGGATTTAAGTGGTACCCTGACCCCGGATTCCAGCGGTGTTTTCTCTGGCGGCCTTTGGACTGGCAACCTGACAATTTATGCGGCCATTTCATCCGATACGCTGTATTGCTCCCGGACCATCGGCGGGCGGACATATTCCGGCAAAAGCAACGGGTTTGCAGTGCCAACCGGCGTCAGCGGCGACAAGCCGGTTATCCCGTCCATAAAATCATTCGGTTTGGACATCTCGCCAAATCCGACCGCCGGACGGACCCAAATACTGCTGGCCATGCCAAAACCGGGCAAGGCGGTTCTGATTCTCTACAATGTATTGGGCCAGGAGGTGGCCCGTAACGAGCCGGGAATATTGCCCTCCGGCAATAACAAAATTGACTGGGTTTTCGGACCCGCCCAGCCCCAGGGCTTATATTTTCTGAGGGCTATGGTTGACGATCAGGCGGCGGCCATGAAAAAACTCCTGATACTGAGGTAATCCTAAAATCAACAAAAACGCCCGCCGTTGGCGGGCGTTTTTGCTTGACTAAACCGGTAGAAGTTTGGTAAATTTAACATCCAATCAAAAATATCAATACAGGGATCATATGAAGCTGGATTTCGTCTATATCTCCGATATCGGAAAACACCTGGGCCATGAGGTTACCCTCAAGGGATGGCTGTACAACAAGCGTTCCTCGGGCAAGATACATTTTCTGCAGATCCGCGACGGCTCCGGAGTCATCCAGGGGGTGATGGTCAAGAACGAGGTGGACGCCAAGACCTTCGAGCTGGGCGACAAAGTGAGCCAGGAATCGTCCATCATCGTCAAGGGGATGGTAAAGGAGGACAAACGCTCGCCCTCGGGGTACGAGCTGGGTGTCAGCGATCTCCGGATAGTCCAGCTGTCCCAGGATTATCCCATCACCCCCAAGGAACACGGCCCAGCCTTTTTGATGGAGCATCGGCACCTGTGGATGCGTTCCTCCAAACAGCATGCCGCCCTGCGGATACGTGACACCATCGAACAGGCCATACATGGCTACCTGCATAAAGAGGGCTTCATCCATACCCCGGCACCGATACTGACCCCCACCTCCTGCGAGGGAACCACCACGCTTTTCGAGACAGATTACTTCGGGGAGCCGGCCTTTCTTTCCCAATCCGGACAGATGTACATCGAAGCCACCGCCGCGGCCTTCGGCAAGGTCTACACCTTCACTCCGGCCTTCCGGGCCGAGAAATCCAAGACCCGCCGGCACCTGACCGAACTGTGGATGATGGACGCCGAGGCCAGCTATTTCGAGCATGCCGAGAACATGCAGTGCCAGGAGGGGATGATCTGCGCCATCATGGAGAAGGTGCTGAACGAATGCCAGAACGAGCTGAAGACCCTGGAGCGCGATACCGCGCCGCTGGAGAAGATCAAGGCTCCCTTCCCGGTGATCTCTTACAAAGAAGCGGTCGAGCTGTGCAACAAGGCCGGGGTGCCCATTCAGTACGGAGAGGATTTCGGGGCACCGCACGATACCGCCATCGCCGGCAGTTTTGACCAGCCGGTGTTCGTGGACCGCTTTCCGACAGCCATCAAGTCCTTCTACATGCAGCCGGACCCGGAGGATCCAACCGTAGTGCTGGGTTCCGATCTCTACGCCCCGGAGGGCTACGGCGAGATCATTGGCGGCAGCCAGCGGATACACGATCTGGATCTACTGCTCAAAAAGATGGAGGAGCACAAGGTGCCCTACGAGCCGTATAAGTGGTATGTGGATTTAAGGCGCTATGGCAGCGTGCCGCATTCCGGGTTCGGGATCGGGATAGAGCGGACGGTCAGCTGGATCTGCGGGTTGCAGCATATAAGGGAGGCCATACCGTTCGCCAGGATGCTGGAGAAGATATACCCGTGAAACAATAATATAAAGAAGGGGGCATGTTGTCGTGCCCCCTTCTTTTATTTTATCAAGCCCAATGTCAATAATATGAACCCGCTCGACTGACCCCCAATATCCTTGTCAGTGTTGATATGGCTCTCTCCGATAAGAGATACAACGGCGTAGATACATCGAAAGTAAATGCAGTATAGATAGACTTATCTGTTGAAACGCCAAGCTGGAACGTTCCAATATCACCAATATCGTATCCCGCGAAAACGGCAGCACGATCACTGTACCATTCTAGAGACGAATTTGTACGATAAGAATATACCGGGACACTAACGCCAAAAGATATCCGTTTCCACCAAAAATGTCTCTGATACTCAGTAACTGCATCTTCGATAGCCTGTGTCCTTTGCAACATCTCATCGCGATAGGCATACTGATGCTCGGCGAGATAGTTTTTTATGGCGTGGGCCTTGTTTATTACATACTGGGGTTGGGGAAGTTTGGGGTTTATTAAGTTAACTTTAAACGACAGAAATAAATATGACGAGTCACGATATGGGTCGTTAGGCTTAAACCGATGCAGCAAGCCTGGTCCCAGATGGAGTTCGAACCGAATGCGGTCACCAAAGTGGTCCTCGAGGTCTTTGAAAGAAGTGATGATATTGTTTTGGTAGTTGTAGTCGTTGAGGCGGTCAATCAGGTTGACGCTTGTGCTGTCATTGAGGTTGATGTTCTGCATTACCCCGCCTACCGGAACGTACAAGTACTTGGTGGGGATGATTGACTGAGAATACCCGGTAACGCTGCCGGTCGCCATTATGATCAATAGCAGAGCGATAATCCTCTGGCAAAAGTTCCACTTCATTTTGTCTCCTTTTAGTTATTGATATTGTTTATTTTTTGTCTATCCTTATGACAGTTCTTTGCTCCATATAGGCGATGATCTACGGTCCGCTTCTCGCCAGCCACTCATAAGCGCTTAAGGCCGCCTTGGCCCCCTCACCGGCGGCCACCACTATCTGCTTCTCCGGCACGGTGGTAACATCCCCGGCGGCGAACACCCCGCCCCGCGAGGTCCGGCAGGCGCAGTCCACCATTATCTCGCCGTTTTTGTTCATCTCCACCAGCCCCTTGAAAATATCCGAATTGGGTATCAGCCCGATCTCCACGAAGACGCCGGAGACGTTGATGGTTCGTTGTCCATTGTTTGAGACAGTGACCGACTCGACCCTGTCGGTGCCCTGGATCGAGAGCACCCTGGTGTTAAGCAGGAACTCGACCTTGTCGGATTTGTTAATCGGCTCCAGCAGGACAGGGTCGCCCTGCATCTCGGGCGATATATTTATAATAAATATTTTCTCAGCGTAGCTCATAAGATCCTTGGCCGCGGTCAAGGCTGAATTCCCACCACCCACCACCGCCACCGTTTTGCCGCCGAACAACGGAGCGTCGCAGGTGGCGCAGAAGGCCACGCCCTTGCCGATCAGCTCCTTTTCGCCGGGGACGTTCAAATTTCGGTATTTCTTGCCGGTGGCGATTATCAAGGACCGGGCGGTAAAATATGAGCCGTCATCCAAATATATCTTATATCCTTTGGCAAGCGGCTCGACCGAAACGATCTTAAACCCCAGAGAGACATCAATGGGGAACTGAGCCACCTGGGACTTGAACTTCTCGATAAGCTCGCGCCCCTGAATAAACTGAAAGCCGGGATAGTTCTCAACGCTGGAGGTCCACAGCACCTGCCCCCCCAGATCATGGGTAAGCAGCACGGTATCTGTCCTCTTGCGGGCGGCATAGACCGCGGCGGTCAGGCCGGCCGGGCCGCCCCCAATGATGGCCAACAGGTATTCCTTGCCCGGCTGGGCCGGGGGGAAGGCGATCTCCGGGGTCTGGTTCAAAGAGAACGACAGGGATGATAACTCCATAACAGCACCTATATCAATCATTTATATACATTATGATGATATTACATGCCAGTCCCGATGTCAATTATAAAATTTAATAAAAATACTTGAATATTATATCTAAATTTGTTATAATACAAAACTTAGCGTAAAATCTTAATTTAAGATCCGGTGGATATATCTCCGGACTACAGGGAGGTTTACTAAGGTGCATACCCTTTTATTGGTGATCCATTTGATAGCCTGCCTGCTGCTGGTCGGCGCGGTGCTGATGCAGAGCGGCAAAGGCGGGGGGCTGGGCAGTGCCATGGGCGGAGGGGGCGGCGAGACCTTCTTCGGAGGGCGGGGCGCGGCCCCGTTCCTGACCCGGGCCACCACCGTTCTGGCCGTGGTATTCATGATGACCTCGCTGTCACTGGCACTGATCTCCGGCAAAGACCGGCGGGCCACCTCGGCCATAGAGAAGGCCATGCAGCAGGAACAGAAAACAAACCAACAGCCTGTAAGCAGGCCGGGCGAACTGCCGGTGAATCAAATGCCGGAAGCTCCCTCCGGCAAATAGCTGTTTTAATATATCGTATCTTAAGGAGTAACATCAGATGTACGCAGTGATCGAATGCGGAGGCACCCAGGTGAGGGTCTCCGAGAACCAGAAGGTAAGGATCCCCAGGATAGATGCCCAGGAGGGCCAGAAGTACAAGATGGAGAAGGTGCTGCTGCTTTCCAACGGGCAGGATGTCATCATCGGCCAGCCGACAATCAAGGACGCTATTGTCGAAGTGACGGTGGTGGGCCACTCCCGCTCGGCCAAGATATCGGCCATGATCTACAAGCCCAAAAAAGACTACCGCCGCCGCTGGGGAGCCCGGACCCATTATACCGACCTGCTGGTCAACACCGTCAGCCATCCCAAGATCAAGGCCATAGCCAAACCTGCGGCCCCGGCTGCCGAGAAGAAAAAAGCGCCCCAGAAAGCCAAAACGGCCAAACCCGCCGCAGCCAAGAAAAATCCAGGCAAAGGAGATAAGGAATAATGGCACATAAAAAAGGCGTAGGATCATCCCGAAACGGCCGCGAGAGCAATGCCCAGCGGCTGGGCATCAAGGCTTTCGGCAATCAGAAGGTAACCGCCGGCGCAGTGCTGGTCCGGCAGCGGGGGACCAAATTCCATCCCGGGCTCAATGTGATGCGGGGAAAGGATGACACCCTGTTTGCGATATCGGACGGTTTTGTCTGGTTTGAATCCCGGGGTCGGGACGGCAAAAAGATAAGCGTATATCCCGAACCCAAAGTCAACGCGGCGAGCAAATAGCTCGCCTTTTTTTCCATCGAATTCCCTTTAATATAACACCCTGGCGTAAAATGAAGATAAAATATTTGGCACACTCGTCATTTCAGTTAAGCTCGGCCAAGGGAACCAGGCTGCTGACCGATCCCTACGAATCAGGCTCCTACGGCGGGGCGGTGGGCTACAAGAAGATCGATGAGCCCACGGATGTCATCACCATCAGCCATAACCATGCCGACCACAATTACATCAGCCGGGAGCACGACAAGTCCAGGGTCTTCCGGGAGGCCGGGGCCTTTGTGTTCAAGGGGATATCGGTCAGGGGCGTCAGCCTGTACCACGATGGCAGTTACGGTTCGGAGCGGGGCGCCTGCATAGCGTTCATCTATACCATAGACGGGATGAGCTTCTGCCATCTGGGCGACCTGGGTCATCTCTTGAGCAAAAGCGAGGCTTCCCAGGTCGGCCCGGTGGACGTACTGATGATCCCGGTGGGAGGCACCTTTACGGTGGATGCCGGCGAGGCCGGAAAGGTAATGGAATCCCTCTCGCCCAAAATCTGTCTTCCCATGCATTACAAGACCAAAAGCGTAGGCTTCAACCTGGGGCCGCTGGAGGATTTCACTGCGGGCCGGGCCAATGTCAAAATACTCAACAGCTCCGAGGCCGAGATAACCAAAGCCTTGTTGCCCAAGAGCACTGAGGTCTGGGTGCTTAAACCGTCAAAACTCTGATTTGTGCCGGACCGGGATTAACCCCTGCCGATCAGATGACAGCCGCCGTTAGGGAGATGTGCCTTAAGGCGGCCTTCGAACATCCGTCAGATAAAACCTGATCCACCGGCGATGGCCATAAGGGCAAGACAAGGCGGGGTATAACCCGAAGGATTTCCTTATAGAAGGTTCAGATGCCAGAGCAAAAGGAATATAAAGAAACAGAATAGATTTCTAACCCTAAACCGCAACATTAAATTACCATTGAATAAGGAGTTTTTTCCAGCATGGACATCAGAAAAGGGCTTGAGGAATTGAGCATAAAAACCTCCCAGGCAGTTTACCGCAACCTGCCGGCAGCGGTCCTGATCGAAAAATCGCTGGCCACCGGCCACGGGATCCTGGCCTCCAACGGAGCTCTGGTGGTCAAGACCGGGGAACGGACCGGGCGGTCGCCCAACGACAAGTTCATAGCCGAGGAGCCGGCCATAGAAGGCCGGATAGCCTGGGGAAAGGTCAACGTGAAATGCCCACCGGAACAATTCGATAAATTGCTGCACAAGGCCTACCGGCACCTCAGCGAGAAAGATATATACGTGTTCGACGGGTTTGCCGGGGCCGATCCCCAGCACCGGCTGGCGGTCAGGGTGATAACCGACACCGCCTGGCACTGCCTGTTCGCCCAGACCCTTTTCATCCGGCCCACCAGGCAGGAGCTGGAAAATTTTATCCCCGGCTTCACGGTGATGGGCTGCGGCAGTTTGAAGGCCGACCCTAAAACCGACGGCACCAAATCCAGCGCTTTCGTCGGGGTCAGCTTTGAGAAGAAGATCAACCTGGTCATAGGCAGCATGTACGGCGGGGAGATCAAGAAGAGCATCTTTGCCATCATGAATTTCCTGATGCCCCTACAGAACGTCTTTCCCATGCACTGCTCGGCCAATCTGGGCATGGATGGAGCACCGGCGCTGTTCTTCGGGCTGTCCGGCACCGGCAAGACCACCCTGTCGGCCGACCCCAACCGCCGGCTGATCGGCGACGACGAACACGGCTGGTCCGATGCCGGAATCTTCAATTTCGAGGGCGGCTGCTACGCCAAGGTCATCAAATTATCGGCCGAGGCCGAGCCCCAGATATTCAACGCCATCAGGTTCGGATCGCTGCTGGAGAACGTGGTGGTCGATCCGGACACCCGGCTGATAGATTATAACTCCGACGCCATCACCGAGAATACCCGGGCCACCTATCCGGTGGAGCATATTCCCAACTGCGTGATCCCCGGGATGGGCGGGCATCCCAAGAACGTGTTCTTTTTGACCTGCGACGCTTTCGGGGTGCTGCCGCCCATCGCCCAGCTGACCCCGGAGATGGCCAGTTATCATTTTCTATCGGGCTTCACCTCCAAGCTGGCCGGGACCGAGACCGGGATCGATGAACCGCAGCCCACCTTCTCCACCTGTTTCGGCGCGCCGTTCATGCCCCTGCATCCCACCAAGTACGCCTCCATGCTGGCGGACAAACTGTCAAAGCATCAAACAAACTGCTGGCTGGTCAACACCGGCTGGTCGGGAGGGCCGGCCGGCGTGGGCAGCCGGATGAAGATCTCCATCACCCGGGCGTTGCTGACCGCCGCCCTGGAGGGCCGGCTGGAGAAGTCCAAATTCACTCCGGATCCGGTGTTCAACATCCTGGTGCCCGAAGCCTGCGAGGGCGTGCCGGCCGAGGTGCTGACCCCCAGAAATACCTGGAAGGACCCGGCGGCCTACGATAAAAAGGCCCGGGAGCTGGCGGCCATGTTCGCCAGAAATTTCGAACAGTATAAGGATTATGCTTCCAAAGAAGTGGCGGACTCAGGGCCAAAAGCATAGAAGAATATGAAGATATTAGGTGTTATTCCGGCCCGTTACGGCTCCGCCCGTTTTCCGGGCAAGCCCCTGGCCCTGATATGCGGGAAGCCGATGATCCAGCATGTCTACCAAAGGTGCCTAAAGGCCAAAATGCTGGATGAAGTGGTGGTGGCCACCGATGATGTCAGAATCTACGACTGCGTCAGGGCTTTTAACGGACAGGCAGTGATGACCTCGAAAAAACACCGATCGGGCAGCGACCGGATAGCCGAGGTCATCAGAAAACAGCAGTACCGGGGATTCAACATTATCCTGAATATTCAGGGGGACGAGCCGCTGGTAGATCCCAGGGCCATCAACCTGCTGGCCAAAGACATGGCCGGTAATCCCAAACAGCTGATGGCCACTTTGGCCACCCGCTTTGAGCCTGCCGGTGATATTGCCAGCCCCAATACCGCCAAGGTAGTGACCGATGGCCAGGGGCGGGCTCTGTATTTTTCCCGTTGCCCCATACCGTTCATCCGGGATAAAAATGCCGGGAGGGCCGGACATATCCTGAAACATATAGGAATGTACGCCTATCGCCGGAACTTTTTAATTAAATTCACCCAATGGCCCGAGGGCCGCCTGGAGCGGCTGGAGAAGCTTGAACAGCTGAGAGCCCTGGAGAACGGGGCGGATATAAAGGTTCTTAGCACGAATTACTCTTGTCTGGCCGTTGATTCCCCCGGGGATGTCGATCAAATCGAAAGACATATGAAACAGCCTATGGGCCGGGGTAATCGGGCAAAAAAAACAATCGGACAAAAAAAACTTGACATTGAAATAATAAAGAGTTAAAATTGAACTATAAAAATCAAAAAACAAAAAGGAAGGTGGAATTATGTCCAGATTAAAAAACAAAACTTTAATGCTTATAGTTGCTGCTGTGATTATCAGCCTGGGGGTAGTGGGTTGCAACCAATATATCAGCGGGGCCAAGGTTCGCTTGCAGGAGGATCCGCCCAACTATGACGCGGCCATACGGACCCTGAATGAGGGTCTGGAATACGCCCCCAAGGATCCCGAGATGCACGGCCTTTTGGCCTATTGCTATGTCCAGACCAAGAAATACAAGGAGGCCGGAAAATCCTACGCCAGTGCCATTGAATACAGCCCCACCCAGAAGGATTCCCTGCAGAATGCCTGGAATGATAATTGGAATGATTTATTCAATCTCTCGGGAGTGTATCTTAAACGGTCGGTATCAGGAAGCAAGGATTCCGCAGCAGCTAATATAGAGAAATCTTTGGAACAAATTAACTTTGCCATAGACCTGGTTCCCAATAAGGTGGAAAACCTCATTAGAAAAGGATTGCTTTTCCGGCATATGGGCAAGACCAAGGAATCGGAAGCCTTATTTGCCAAGGCCATAGCGATAGACCCCAATAATCCGGATGCCTATTATCAAGTTGGCCGTTCAGCAATGGAATCTGAGAACTGGGATGACGCCATTAAGAATTTGGCAAAAGCAACTGATCTAAAAAAGGATAATGATCAGTGGTTTTATTGGCTGGGAGTGGCCTATATGTATAAAAGAGATTATCCCCAGGCCCAGAAAACATTTGCTATTGCCGGGGCGCTGAAGGCTGATGAGAAAAATACCTGGTTCAACCAGGCCCAGGCCTACTACTTTGAGGGCATCGATATGAAAAGCGCCATTGTCGCTTTGGATAAGGTAATAGCCTTGGATAGCAAAGATGTGGAGGCCTATAGTCTGTTGGGCCTGTGCGCCCTGCATAATACCGTCAATGACTATGACCGGGCCATCCAGATTTATACCAAAGCCCTGGAACTTAAGCCCGATTCCCAGGAATATAAGAACTACCTGGAGTACGCCAAAAAGCAGAAGGAGGCCTCCCAGGCTCCGGCCAAGCCCAAGAAAAAGAGAAGATAATTATTAGAACTGGGTAATCAATAAAGAAAATGGACGGCGTCGCCGTCCATTTTCTTTTGGGGATCGATAAATTTGCTTGAAAATCAGGCCAATAATGTGTTAACTTAAAAGAATATGAGAAAGATAATAATATTAGCCAGCCTGCTGGTAATTCCTTTTTTGGCCCCGGCCGATGAAGACAGCCGGGATATTCCGCTGGACCACTGGTCATACCCGGTTCTGCAGAGGTTTCAGGCCAAGGGATATGTCTGTCTGCCGGTATCGAGACCATACCAAAGGGAACAGGTGATCGATCAATTGCAGGACCTTTTGCGCCGCCAGATGGATGGGGCGATGGGCCTGTCAACCACCGACCGTTATTATTTTGACAAACTCAGCCAAGAGCTTGATATCGGGACAACGGATAGAAGGTTGTCTGACAAAGAACTGCTGTCCTACGATGACCGCCGGGCATCCATCAAGGCCGATGTCAGTCTGGGGCTGGGAGCCGATGTCGCCCATACCGAATTTCCCATGAGCTGGGGATCGGGAGTACTTGATGTTTGGGGGGGATTGCGGGGTTTTTTTGTTTTCGACCAGCGGATAAGCCTGGCTCTGGAAAAAGAAACCGAGAAGATCGAGAGGTTGTCCGGCAGCCTGCAGAGCTGGAGGGGAGGAAAATATTCAACCGGATGGTCTTACTTCCGGACATCCCATCCCTATTTGACCCTTACTTTGGGCAGACAGCAGAGATGGTGGGGCCCGGGAACTTTCGGCACCTTGCTGCTTTCGAACAATTCCGAAGGGTTTGACGCCGTTGACCTTGAATTTAATTATAAAAAAATTGAATTTCAGTCCTTCTTCGGAGTATTGAGCACCGACCTGAAACGATATATATCCGGCCATCGGCTGGGAATCAGGCTGCCGTGGAATATAGGCCTGGGACTCTCCGAGACGGTTATTTACCAGGCCAATCAGATCGATCCGGCCTACATGAATCCCCTGCTGCCTTATTATGCCAACCAGTGGAACCAACGGGATGACGACAATGTCCTATGGTCGGCCGATATCCGCTGGACGCCCGGCCTGGGCTTTTCAACCTATGGGGAACTTTTAATGGATGACGTGCAGTACGAGCAGGATCCTCCGGCCCCCCAGAAACTGGGCTTTCTGCTGGGCGGCCACTGGGCCGACCCGGTCGGGCTGGCGGATTCCGACCTGAGGATAGAATGGGCCGGGAATCAAAAATGGGTATATACCCATCGGAGATATGCCAATCGCTGCGTTGGGGCCGATACCGTCAATATACTGGGCCACTGGGTGGGCACCGATGCCGACGCGCTGGAGGTGGTTTTGGAACACCGGTTTCACCCCCGGCTGAATGCCGGGCTGGGATATCAGATGGAAAGGCACGGGGAGGGGAGGATCGACCGGGGCTATCTGGCTACCGACGATCCGGGCACCTCTTTTTTAAGCGGAACCTTCAGCCGGATGGACAGAGGTAAAATTATTTTTCAATGGGAGCCTTTCTACTGGGCCGATCTGACAGCGGATATCTGGCTGGCATATATAAATAACCCCAACAACAGGCCGGGAACCGGCTTAAACGACCGGGGTCTGGACCTGTTGATAAAAATAGATTTTTAATGAAAAGGATCAGAGACATACTGGAGCTCTCCCGGATCGGCAACGTAGCCATCACCGGATTCTCGGTGCTGATAGGCACCGGGGGGTATGTCAGATCGGCCAATATTCATCTGGTGATCATGGCTGCCATCTCCGCCATGATCATTGCCGCGGGTGGCAACGCCCAGAATGATTATTACGATCAAAAAACGGACGCCATAAACCGGCCGGAACGGCCGATCCCCTCGGGACGAATTTCTCCGCATTTTGCTTTTATTTTCAGCATCCTTTGTTATGCCGCCGGCATTATTCCGGGATGGCTGATCGGCATGGATACCGGCCTGATGGCCTCCGGTGTGGCGATAATGCTCTGGCTCTACGCCGCCAGGGGAAAGATGATGGGGCTGGGCGGGAACCTGGTCATCGCTTTGATCTGCGCTTTGGCTTTCATCTACGGCGGATTGACCGTAAAAAATCCGGCGCTGGCGGCATTTCCAGCGGTATTCGCTTTTCTGATGCACCTGTCCCGGGAGATAATCAAGGACGTCCAGGACATCTCCGGCGACCGGCAGTCGGGGGCCAGAACCCTGGCCGTCAGGGCAGGCCACAAGAGGGCCCTGTCCGTTTCGGCTTTCAGCCTGCTGCTGCTGATAAGCTTCAGCCCGGTGCCCTATCTGCTGGGGATTTATAATGTCAGATATCTGATAGCGGTTATTCTGGGGGTGGACCTGGTGCTTCTGCCGGTGATATATCAGCTGTTCAAAAATCCGCTGGGAGCCGATTACGCCAAGCTTAGCTTCATATTAAAAATCGACATGCTGGTCGGGTTGATGGCCATTGCCCTGGGGATGTAATTTAAATACGGTCCTGTTTTTTGTATCTCCAAACTGCTTTCGGGAAGGGTAAAAACGTATGCCGGATTGGAATTCAAAAGATTTTATAAAAATAAAAAAATATGTCTTGTTGTTCACAAAAGCAATGAATGAAAAGGAAATACTCCAGTTAGAAACGATATATGCTACAACTGCCAATATGCATAGAGGAATGGAGAATTTCCAGGGTTTGCCGGATATAATCAAATGGTATAATAAAATGTGGAATCTAAAGGGTTATCGTGATGCCAAATTTATATTATTGCACCGGCAATTAAATAGGTGAATAATTCTTACCCGTTTTTTAAACGTCCTTGTTGTCATGCCCGTGAAACTTGTCCTCGACACAGATCGGGGAA
>JAGVNJ010000072.1 GCA_020053305.1 Candidatus Edwardsiibacteriota bacterium
ATGATTTTGGTGGTTATGTAAGTGAAGTGCAAACATAGTGTCAGTGTTTACAATGGTTTCAGAAGCTTTGTACCGCTTTTCGTGCATTTTTGAGGATAAATAATGATATGAATTTATCAAATTTTATTATTACTTCGGCAAATAAATAGCGCAGTGTGTCATTCCTGCACTTCATTGCATTCAGCATAAACCCTGAGCCAGCAGGGCTTGCATGCCTTACTCAGGGCAGGCTTCCGGCAGGAATCCAGGCATGGATGCCCGTTCCCCGATCTGTGTCGAGGACAATCCCCACTTTCGTGAGGACAGGGCTTCACGGGTTGAGCACCAAAACGTAAATAACTAAACTAAGTTGCAATCCGCCTCTGGCGGATTGAGCACAGAAAGTAAAATAAGTTTAGCCGAAATGCGCCTTTGGTGCACATGACAACAAGGACCTTTAAAAAACGGGTAAGGATTATTCACCTATTTAATTGCCGGTGCAATAGCGGGTTCTATTTGTCAAACAAGAAATCTGATATTGGAATTTGTTTAGGATATAGATTTTAGCATTTAGAATTTATTTCATAAAGAACAATCACTTATGGTCTCTTTCGTAAAACCGCATTCCAGATGGACCGGGATCTGGCGCTCCTATCTTTTCGTGGGCGCCGCCAGCCTGGTGCTGGTGTCCCTGATCTACACCACCCTGCTGATCCGCAAGCTGGAGGAGGAGCCCCGGATCATGTCCCGGGTGTTCGCCCGCTTCTGCATGACCGCGGCGGTGCCCGAGGTGGTGGGTGACGTGCCGGAGACAGGCATCATCTTCGAGGAGATCATCCAGAAGATAAACTTCCCGGTGGTGGTCACCGACCGGAATGGCGTCCCCCTGGCCTGGAAGAACATCGGCATCGAGCCGTATCCCATGACCACCGAGCAGATACAGCAGTGGGATTCGCTGCCGCCCGGCGATCCGTTGCTGGGGGTCAAGGCCGCCATCCTGAAACTGGACGGCGAGAACCAGCCCATTCCCATGATGATCAACTCCGACTCCACGGTGGTGGGCTACGTGCATTACGGGGATCCCCGGATATTGAAGGAGCTGGGCTATATACCTTTCATCCAGATCGGCATGATCGCCCTGTTCGTCTGGATAGGATTCATCGGGTTCCGGGCCATCAAGGCCGGCGAGGAGCGGGCGGTGTGGGTGGGGCTGGCCCGGGAGGCGGCTCACCAGCTGGGCACCCCCATCTCCTCCCTGATGGGCTGGCTGACCTTGCTCAAGGACGGCATCAGGGCCGCGCCGGAGATAATTCCCGAGATGGAGAACGACCTGGCCCATCTGGAGAAGGTGCTCAACCGATTCAACCAGGTGGGCTCCATCCCCAAACTGGCCCAGTCCGACATCAACCAGCTGCTACATCAGGCGGTGGGGTATTTCACCCACCGGGCGGCCAACATGGGCAAGAACATCCGCTTCGAGGAAAACTACGACCACGATCCGGCAGTCCTGCTGAATAAGGACCTTTTCACCTGGGCGGTGGAGAACCTGATCAAGAACGCCATCGACGCCATTGAGGATCCCGGCGGGGTGATATCGGTAGGCACCACGGTCTCAGCCAAAAAAATCGAGATCACCATCAGCGACAACGGCCGGGGGATTCTTTCGGGGCACCAGAAAAAGATCTTCTCTCCCGGCTTCACCACCAAGGCCCTGGGCTGGGGGCTGGGGCTTTCGCTGGTCCGGCGGATCATAGAGGATTACCACCAGGGAAGGATCAAGCTGATAAATAGCCGGCCGGGACAGGGGTCGACCTTTCTGATAACCCTGCCCCTCAAAAAGCACGGCCAGTGATTTTTAGGACAATATCTTAAGAAGAGGTGTTTTATGGATGAGGGCTACAGTATCCTGTGGGTCGACGACGAGATAGATCTGCTTAAATCGCAGATCATTTTTTTGGAGGGCAAGAATTTCAAGGTGACCCCGGCCGCCTCCGGCGAGGAGGCCCTCAAAAAGATGGGGACATCCGCTTTCGACCTGGTGCTGCTGGATGAGATGATGCCCGGCATGGACGGGCTGGAGACCCTGTCGCGCATTAAACAGATAAACCCCGACCTGCCGGTGATCATGGCCACCAAGAGCGAACGGGAGGAGCTGGTGGAGCAGGCCCTGGGGCAGAGAATAGACGACTTCCTGCTGAAGCCCCTGAATCCGGCCCAGGTGCTGGCCTCCTGCCGCCGGGTGCTGGACGGACGCAAGCTGGTGGAGGAGCAGACGGTCCGGGAGTATGTCCAGGCCTCCCAGGACTTGCGCAACTTCGATTATCGCACCCTGGACTGGCAGGAATGGTGCCGGCACTACCGCAATCTGATAGAATGGGACATGCGGCTCTCCCAACTGCGGGACGACGGCCTGCATGCCAGCCATGAGGGCACTCTGAGGGAGGCCGATCTGGAGTTCTCCCGCTTTGTGGAAGAGAACTACCCCGGCTGGCTGCACGGCCAGTCGCGGCCTTTGCTGTCCACCGACATCGTGGAGCGCTATGTGGTCCCTCCGGCCAAGGCCGGCAAAAAATGCCTGTTCCTCATTCTGGACTGCATGAGGCTGGACCAGTGGATGACCATCGAGCCGGTGATCAAGAATTATTTCGATATCCACACCGATTATTATTATTCGGTGCTGCCCACCGCCACCCCTTATTCCCGCAACGCCATATTCAGCGGGCTTTTCCCGTCGCAGATAGCCAGAAGCTATCCCCAGTACTGGGAGAAGAGCGATGCCGCCAACGAGGCCAGCCGCAACCGTTACGAACATCAGCTGATGGATATCAATCTGGCCCGGCTCAAATGCAAAACCTCGCCCGACCCCCGCTATATCAAGATCTTCAACATCGAGGAAAGCCGGGAGGTGCGCAAGAACTTCGGCTCCTACCAGAACGTTCCGTTGATCAGCCTGGTGGTGAATTTCATGGACATCCTGGTGCATTCCCGGGCCGATTCCCAGGTTCTCCAAGAGATAACGCCGGATGAGAAGGCCTTCCGCTCGCTGACCCTGACCTGGTTCGCCAATTCCGATATCTTCCACATCCTGCAGATGGCCGCCCGCCAGAAACGGGAGGTGATCATAACCACCGACCACGGCTCCATCCAGGGGCGGCGGGGGAGCGAGATCAAGGCCGGGCAGAACACCACCGCCAACCTGCGCTACAAGTCGGGCAGCAATGTGTCCGGCGATCACCGCCAGGTGCTGTGGATAAAGAATCCGGCGGATTATCTCCTGCCGGAGGAATACAAGGGGATGCAGTATCTGATCGCCAAGGAGGATTTCTACCTGGTATACCCCACCAAATACGAGGAATACCGCAAGCGGTACGAGGGGACATTTCAGCACGGCGGGATCTCAATGGAGGAGATGATCCTGCCGGTGGCGGTGATGACGCCGAAATAAAGTATATCTGGTATCGGCCAAATATGTCATTCGCGCCTGGGGCGCATTTCGACTCAATTTATTTTTTACTTGCAGTGCTCAACCCGTGCAAATGGGAATCCAGCAATAATTGTAACTATTCAGCCATAGATGAATACTAATTGAATTTCGACAAATATTTTTACTTTGGGGTTGATTAATATTCCTTTGTGTCATTCCCGCGCCACGCCCCGACAAAGTCGAGGCTCCGATTTCATCGGGGCCGTGGGAAGGCGGGAATCCAGAAATAATTCAAAATATATTATAAAATGTTCGAACAGGCTTTTAAAAACATAGACGACATCCTGCACAAGGACGCCGGTTGCAGCAGCGAGCTGGATTATGTGGAACAGACCTCTTGGATCCTGTTTTTGAAGTACTTGGATGATCTGGAAAAAGACAAAAAGGCCACAGCCGAGTTGTCTGGTAAACCATACCAGGCTATCATCAGCAAGGACTACCGCTGGGATGTTTGGGCTATGCCCAAGGGGAAGGACGGAAAGCTGGACCACCACAAGGCCCTCGGCGGCGATGACCTCAAGGATTTTGTGGATCACCAGCTTTTCCCCTATCTCAAGAAATTCAAGACAAGCGCCGAGGGTCCCGATACCATTGAATACAAGATCGGCGAGATATTCAGCGAGCTGAAGAACAAGATCCAGAGCGGCTATAACATGCGGGAAGTGATAAATAAAATAGACGAGCTTCGCTTCCGTTCCCGGGTGGAAAAACACGAGATGTCCCACTTGTACGAGGATAAGATCAAAAACATGGGCAGCGCCGGGCGCAACGGCGGCGAGTATTATACGCCCCGCCCGCTGATCAAAACCATAATAAAAGTGGTAAACCCCAAAATTGGCGACAAAATCTACGACGGGGCCGTGGGTTCAGCAGGCTTTTTATGCGAAGCCTTTGACTATCTTAAAACCAGCAAGGAGCCAACCACAAAGGACATGGCGGTCCTGCAAAAAAACACATTTTACGGCAAGGAAAAAAAGTCGTTAGCCTATATCATCGGCATCATGAACATGATATTGCATGGTATAGAAGCTCCGAATATAATTCACGCCAATACTTTGGCCGAAAACCTGGCCGACATCCAGGAAAAAGACCGCTACGATGTGGTTCTGGCCAATCCGCCGTTCGGCGGCAAGGAACGGGCCGAGGTTCAGCAGAATTTTCCCATTAAGACCGGTGAGACCGCTTTTTTGTTCCTCCAGCATTTTATAAAAATCTTAAAAGCCGGGGGCAAAGCCGGGATTATCATCAAAAACACCTTTTTATCCAATACCGATAACGCTTCCGTATCTCTGCGTAAACTGCTTTTGGAAAACTGCAATTTGCATACGGTGCTGGACCTGCCCGGCGGGGTGTTCAGCGGGGCGGGCGTTAAGACGGTGGCTCTGTTCTTTGAAAAAGGCTCGGCCACCCGTAAAATATGGTATTACCAGCTTAATTTGGGAAGGAATTTAGGGAAGACCAATCCGCTTAACGAGAATGACCTGGCGGAGTTTATAAAACTGCAGAAGAAAAAGGAAGATTCCAAGAACTCCTGGACGGTGGATATTGTAAAGGTGGATACGGATACTTTTGATCTTTCGGTAAAGAATCCGAATAAGAAGGATGAGAAGGCTTTGCGCAAGCCGGAAGTGATTTTACAGGAGATGAGGAAGTTGGATAAGGAAACCCTGGGAATTATAGGTAGAATCAACAGGTTAGTAAAGTAATGCCATTTATGTATATATTAGAATGCTGCGATGGCAGTTTTTATACCGGCAGCACGGTAAATTTAGCAAAGCGGTTAAAGGAACACGAAACGGGTGTGGGGGCTAATCATACTAAGAAACGCCTGCCAGTTAAGTTGGTTTATTTTGAAGAGTATAAAAGAGTTGATGAGGCGTTTTATCGCGAAAAGCATGTTCAGGGCTGGACTCATAAAAAGAAAAAGGCGCTGGTAGAGGGAAACCATGATGCATTGCCAGGGCTGGCGAAGAAAGTCTTTAGGACGGTGGCTTCGGTAAAGCAACCGAAGGTTGCCACTCAGCCACCGAAGGACAAGATTCAGAAGGCGCTGCCTGAGTGATTGTAAGCAATCGTATCGAAGGCAGCGACCAACAACTAAGGGAAATCAAATGAAGACCGCTTGGCAAACAAAAATATTTGGCGAAATAATAAAATTAGAGTATGGGAAACCATTGCCAGAAGGAAAAAGGAAACCCAACGGGAAATATCCTGTTTATGGTGCAAATGGGGTAATTGGCAGAACCAATGAGTATTATTATGATAAGCAAAGCGTTATTGTAGGTCGAAAGGGGTCGGCCGGTGAAATAAATCTTGCTGAAAAAAGGTTTTGGCCGCTTGATGTTACTTATTTTGTTACTTTTGACCAAAAGAAATATGATTTGAAATTCATCTATCATCTTTTAGAAAATCAAGACCTGCCTCGTTTGGCAAAAGGTGTTAAGCCAGGTATAAATCGAAATGAAGTTTATGCCATTGCTGTTAAAGTGCCCCCACTCTCTGAACAACGCCGCATTGTTGCCAAGTTGGACAAAGCCTTTGCCGCCGTTGCCAAAGCCAAGGAAAACGCTGAAAAGAACCTGGCCAATTCAAAAGAGCTTTTTGAGTCGTATTTAAATGGTGTGTTTGCCAAGCCGGGCAAGGGCTGGGAAGAGAAGAAACTGGGGGAAGTTTGTGAGTACTATAATGGCAAAGCGCATGAAAAAATTATAAATAATAATGGTAAATATATTGTAATAAATTCAAAGTTTATATCATCCGAAGGTAAGGTTTTTAAAAAAACAAACACTGCTCTTTTCCAATTAACTAAAGGTGATATTACAATGGTACTTAGCGATGTTCCGAAGGGAAAAGCTTTGGCTAAGTGCTACCTTGTTGAGAAAGATAATACATTTAGTTTGAATCAACGCATTTGTGCAATACGTTCAAATAAATTTTACCCTAAATATCTGTATTACCAACTCAACCGAAACAAACATTTTTTAACACTGGATAATGGCGAAAATCAAACAAATCTTAGGCTTTCCCAAATATTGAGCTGCCCTTTATGTTTACCTGCACTTAAGGAACAACGTAACACGGTAATGAAAATCGATGTATTTTTAGAACAAACAAAAAAGTTAGAGGCCATTTATACTCAAAAATTGGCCGATTTGGTGGAACTAAAGAAATCCGTTCTTCAAATGGCTTTAAACGGGGAATTGTAGCGGGATAAAACAGTAGACATTCGGGTTGACAATGTCTACTGTTTATGCCAAACTGTGGACATTAGTAAAATGGCTTTTAACGGGGAATTGTAAGATGATAAATACCGGTAAAACCACTCAAATAACAATTTATAAAACTGAAGATGGGAATGTAAATCTTCAGGTGAAAATTGAAGATGAAACTGTTTGGCTTACCCAAGAACAGATGTCGGAGTTATTTGAAAAATCAAAATCCACCATCAATGAACACATAAAAAATATTTATGAGGAAAAAGAGCTGGTGGAAGGTCAGACGATGAGAAAATTCGGAAATTCCGAATTTTCTACAAAACCTACAAATTGCTATAATTTAGACGTCATTATTTCGGTCGGGTACAGGGTTAAGTCGGTTCGCGGAACGCAATTTAGAATCTGGGCAACTCGGCGTTTAAAAGAGTATATCATCAAGGGATTTACATTGGACGATGAACGATTAAAACAGGGCGGACAAAAGGCGCGATATTTACAGGAGCTTTTACAGCGGATCCGGGATATTCGAAGCAGCGAGCGCAATTTTTACCAAAAAGTTACCGACATTTACGCTACCAGCATTGATTACCGCAAAGACGACATTCTTACCAAAGAGTTTTTCGCTACGGTGCAGAATAAAATGCACTATGCAGTTCACGGATATACCGCAGCGGAAATCGTGGCAAAACGGGCTGATAGCCAAAAACCATTAATGGGGCTTACAAGTTTTAAAGGGAATTATATCACTTCCCAAGATGTCAAAATCGCAAAAAACTATCTTTCCGGAAAAGAGTTAAACCAGCTTAATCTGATTGTATCAATGTATCTCGATTTTGCCGAATTGCAGGCAACCAACGGCAGGTTGATGAAGATGGCGGACTGGGTGGAAAAACTGGATCAATTCTTGAAGTTAAGCGAGCGGAAACTTCTGGCTAATGCCGGAAGCGTAAGCGCGGAACAAGCCGCACAGAAGGCTGAAACAGAGTTTGAAAGATATCGCAAAGAGATGGAAAAGAATTACGTCTCGGATTTTGACAAAGCGGTAAAGGCCCTGGTAAAAAATCATCAAAAGCTGAGAAAAAGAAAATCGAGTCAATAGATACAAACCGGTATATTTTGACTCTTTAATAAGGCAACCAAAAAATATGAACGAATCAGAAACAAGAGCCGAACTGATTGATCCTCTGCTTAAAGCCGCAGGCTGGGGCGTGGTGGAAGGGACAAGAATACTCCGGGAGGAATATCATATTACGGACGGCAAGATTCAACCGGGCGGAACCCGGGCCAAGCCCATGATTGCCGATTATATCCTGGTATATAACAATCGCAAATTGGCGGTAATCGAAGCCAAAAGCGTTACCAAACCGGTGGGCGAGGGGGTGGCCCAGGCTAAAACCTATGCCGGGAAAATGCAGATAGATTATTGCTATGCCGCCAACGGCAAAGAGATATATCAGATCTTCATGAAAAACGGCAAAGAAGGCCCTGTTTCGGCATTTCCCACCCCGCAGGAGCTTTGGAGCAAGACTTTTTCCGATCAAAACCATTGGCAAGATAAATTCAACGCCATCCCGTTTGAAGATATCGGCGGCTCCAAGAAAATTCGCTATTACCAGGAAGTCGCCGTAAACAATGCCATGCGCGCTATTGCCGAGAAAAAACAGCGAATCCTCTTAACCTTGGCCACCGGCACCGGCAAAACATTCATCGCCTTTCAGATTGCCTGGAAACTATTTCATGCCCGCTGGAACCTAAAGCGCGATGGCGGACTGCGTCCCCGCATTTTATTTTTGGCCGACAGGAATATCCTGGCCGATCAGGCGTTCAATGCGTTTTCGGCTTTCCCTGACGGCGTTCTGGTGCGGATCAAGCCCGGCGAAATACATAGAACGGGGACTGTTCCCACCAACGGCAATATATTTTTCACCATCTTTCAAACTTTCATGAGCGGCCCGGATAACACGCCATATTTCGGGGAATACCCGGCCGATTATTTCGATTTCATAATCATTGACGAGTGCCATCGCGGAGGGGCCAATGATGAAGGCAATTGGCGGGCCATTATGGAATATTTTTCGCCGGCCGTTCAGTTGGGTCTTACGGCCACGCCCAAACGCCGGGATAATGTAGATACGTACAGATATTTCGGCGACCCGGTTTATGTATATTCTCTGAAGGAGGGCATCAATGACGGCTTTTTAACGCCGTTCAAAGTTAAACGCATTAAAACCACGCTGGATGATTATGTATACACTTCGGATGATAAAATCATAGAAGGCGAAGTGGAAGAGGGGAAAATATACACCGAACCGGATTTCAACAAAATCATAGAGATCAGGGAGCGCGAAGCCAAGAGGGTGCAGATTTTTATGAACGATATCAACCAAAACGAGAAAAGCATTGTCTTTTGCGCCACCCAGGACCATGCCCTGGCGGTGCGGGATCTGGTGAACCAGAACAAGGAAAGCAAGGACCCCAATTACTGCGTCAGGGTTACCGCCAATGACGGATTGATCGGAGAGCAATATCTAAGGGAGTTCCAGGATAACGAAAAAACCATTCCAACCGTCCTTACTACTTCTCAAAAATTATCCACCGGAGTTGATGCCCGCAATATTCGTAATATTATACTGATGCGCCCGATAAATTCTATTATTGAATTTAAGCAGATTATTGGCCGCGGCACCCGGCTTTTTGACGGTAAAGAGTATTTTACCATTTACGATTTTGTAGATGCTTATAAACACTTTATGGATCCCGAATGGGACGGCGAGCCGATAGATGAAACAACTGAAAAGCCGGGCAAAATCCCACCAGGGGGAATTGGTGATCCACGTCCTCCTTACCCGCCCCGGGAAAGACTAAAAATAAAACTTAGCGATGGCAAGGCCCGTGAAATACAGCATATGATCGCAACTTCCTTTTGGGGCGCAGACGGCAAACCGATATCGGCAGAGCAGTTTATACATAATTTATTCGGCGCTATGCCGGAGTTTTTTAAAAGTGAGGATGAGTTAAGGACCATCTGGTCAAATCCCGTCACTCGTAAAGCATTCTTGGAAAGATTGGCGGCAGCCGGCTACGGAGTAAATGAGCTTACGGCCCTGCAGTTGCTGATCAATGCCGAAAAAAGCGACCTGTTCGATGTGTTGGAATATATTTCGTTTGCCATTAAACCAATAACCCGCGAAAAAAGGGTGGCTCAGGCCCAAAACAAAATATTCGAAAGTTTGGATAATCGGCAAAAAGAGTTTTTAGAATTTGTTTTATCCAAATATATTGAAACCGGCGTAGAGGAATTAGATCAGGAAAAATTGCCGGATTTGTTAAATTTAAAATATAATGCCATTGCCGAAGCTGCTGAATTCCTGGGTGGTATAGAAAAGATACGGACTACATTTTTAGGCTTTCAGAAACATTTATATGCACAAAACCAATAAAATATGTTAAATCAAGACAATCCATTATTTATAACCACCCATTCCCCCGAAGAGACCAAAAACTTCGGCCAGAAGCTTTCGGCCCATTTAAAACCCGGTCAGGTGGTCTGCCTTTTCGGCAACCTGGGCTCGGGCAAGACCTGCCTGGCCCAGGGCATCTGCCGGGGCTGGGGGGTGCAGGAGCCGGTGGTCAGCCCCAGCTTCACCCTGCTCAACGAATACACCGCCAAGCATCCCATTTATCATTTCGATCTGTACCGATTGAAATCGCCCGCTGAGCTTCTGAACATCGGTTATGAGGAATATCTTTACGGGGAGGGTTTGGTGCTGATAGAATGGCCGGAGAACGCCGGAAGCCAGCTTCCCCAAGACAGATTGGATATTTTCATCTCCATCAGATCACCGGAGGAAAGGGAATTCAAAATGATCCCGGTCGGCGGGTTTCCGATGGATTGGGATATTTTATGATGTATCTGTGCCTGGATACCAGCGGGAGTTATCTCAACATCGCCGTCTGCCGCGGAGGCGAGGTGCTGGCGGGACTTTCCCGGGAGGCCGGCTCCGGACATTCCGAAATATTGACGAATGAATTGGGATCGCTTCTGAAGGGCCATGATCTGAAGTTATCGGATATCGGACTGCTGGCGGTAGCCACCGGGCCGGGGTCGTTCACCGGATTGCGGGTGGGCATTGCTTTTGTAAAGGGCCTGGCCGCCGGGCTTAAACTGCCGACCATCTCCCTGAACACCCTGGATGCGATGGCCTGCTCGCAGGAATCAAAAGAAGAATATTTATCGCCCATGCTCGACGCCAAGAAAAAAGAGATATACACCGCTTTGTATAAAATGGAGAACGGCCATCCGGTCAGGAAAAGCGAATATCTGTCTATCGCGCCGGACAAATGGATTGATATGCTGCCGGAGGATGCCCTACTTTTCGGCAGCGGTGAAGCAAACTATAGGGAGCTGTTCAGGTCCTCTATTAAAAAAATCCATCGGGATGAGAATTTCCTCCCATCGGGCAGGATACTTAAAGGCATGGCAGGTTCGGCCTACCGGTTATATCAGGAGGGTCAGGCAGTAGACCCCAATCAACTGGATGCCTTCTATGTGCGCCCGGCCGATGCAATTATAAAAAAATGAGCGAAAGAATCGTTAAAATGCGGCCGGAGCATCTGCCGGAGATATTGAGTATCGAAAGGAGCTCTTTCCCCGACCCCTGGTCGGAGAATATGTTCCGGGAGGAGATGAAAGAAGACGGCCGCCGGATATTTCTGGTGCTGGAAAGCGACGGGAAGGTCGCCGGCTATGCCGTCGGCTGGGTGGTGCTGGACGAGTTCCATCTGGGGAACATCGCCGTGGTTGCCGAAAAAAGAAGGTCGGGATACGGCCGGCGCCTGCTGGAAGAAATTCTAAAACAGGTATACCAACTGGGCTGCCGGATGGCCAGCCTGGAGGTCAGAAGCTCCAACGAATCGGCCGTCGAATTATACAAAACTTTCGGATTCAGGCCGATCGCCATCCGGAAAAAATATTATCAAAACGAGGATGCCTTGGTTATGATGTCCGAGATCGTTCCGGTGAAATCATGCTGAGGGCCGGGCAGGTCCTGAATATCTCCCTGGAGAACCTGGCCTACGGCGGCGATGCGGTGGGGCATTTCCAGGGCCAGGCGGTCTTCGTGCCCTACGGCGTTCCGGGCGACGAACTCAAGGTGAAAATTGCCGAGCCCCACAAGAACTACTGCCGGGGGGAGATCTATGAGATAATAAAGCCCTCCGTTCATCGGATTAAGCCGGAGTGCCGTCATTTCGGCGTCTGCGGCAGCTGCCAGTGGCAGATGATGGACTATCAATACCAGCTGGAACAGAAGACAAACATAACCCGGGAGATCTTCAAACGGCTGGGCAAGATCGAGATCGAAGAGATAGCTGTTTTACCGCCGGCCGGCGAGTGGCATTACCGCAATAAAGCCCAGTATCCCGTCCAGGCTTCAAAAAATGGCAATAAGATTGGGTATTACCGGCTAAGAAGCCACGACCTGGTCGATATTCAGGAGTGCCCCTTGCTGGAGACCGGGATAAACCAGGCCTTCCTTAAAGTAAAGGAGATCATCAATAAAAGCGGGCTAAAGGGCAGCACTCGGGCCGGGCATAGCGGAAACTTGCGGCATCTGATCTTCCGGTGCAGCAAAATCGAAGACGCCCTGTCCCTGATCCTGGTCACCAGATATGAATTGGATCTCCATAAGATAGCCCAGAGGATTTTGACCGAAGTCGCCAATGTGAAATCAATCTGGCAGAATGTGAATCCCGCCCGGGGCAACGTCATACTGGGTAAAAAATGGAGCCGCCTGGCCGGCGTAGAATATCTGTCGGAACGGATCGGCGATATAACCTACCGGCTGTCGCCGGGTTCTTTTCTGCAGTCAAATCTTGGGACCACCGAGATCGTTTATCAAAAAATAATGGAAAGCCTGCATCTGTCGTCCGACGATGAGATGGCCGATCTGTATTCCGGCCTGGGGTCCATCGCCCTGCAGCTGGCGGGGCAGTCTAAAAGAGTGGTGGCCATTGAGGAGTTCGCCCCGGCGGTGGAGGATGCCAGAGCAAACGCCGCACTTAATAATATCGGCAACTGCGAATTCCTTTGCGGCCGGGCTGAGGATCAACTGATCAAAATAAAATCAGCCGATGCGGTGGTGCTGGATCCGCCGCGGCAGGGGGCCGCTCCCGGGGTCATCGAGGCCATCGTCAGCTTGAGCCCCTCCCGGATCGCCTATCTGTCATGCAATCCCTCGACCCTGGCCAGGGATGCGGCGTTGCTGATAGGCCGGGGATACAAACTGCAGAAACTTTTTCTGGCGGACATGTTCCCCCAGACCTACCACATAGAGAATCTGGCAATTTTAACCAGGTGAGAAAATGAATAACAGCATCAAAACGTTTTTTTCAGCCGCCGCCGTTCTGGCATTGACAATGTCCGGATGTTACTCATTCAGCGGCGGCCGCCTGGATTTCCGGACGGTGGGGATCCCGGTGGTCGAGAACACCACCGCCGAATACCGTCTGTCGGAGATCATGACCACCACCATGATTACAGCGGTCAACAACGACGGCCGGTTCAAGGTCAGCGATCCGGAAAAGGCCGAGGCGGTACTGGAGCTGGCGGTGACCGGCTATGCCCGGGCTCCTTTCGAGTACACCAGCCAGGAGCAGGTCAACCAGTACAAGGTGACCGTCACCGCCAAGGCCAAGCTGAGATCGGCGGCCGGGAAGGTTTTGTGGGAGTCGGCCGGCCTCTCCGGATGGATCGCCTATCCGGTCAGCGAATCCGACGAGGAATCCGGAATGAAAAAAGCCGCCGAAAATCTGGCGGCCGAGATCATAAGGCAGTCCTTTGAATCCTGGTAGATCAGTCCTGCCTCACTGTGAGCTGAATCCCTGTATCCGGTGGTTGTCGGTGTCCACTATATAAAGGTTGCCCCGGCTGTCCACTGCGATGCCGATGGGGTTCAAGAACTGGCCGAGTGCGGTGCCGGACCCTCCGCCGTAGCTGGTAAAGAGGCCCTCGGCTGTAAACTCCTGAAACCGGTCGTTGCCTGAATCGGTGATCATCACATGTCCGGACGGTCCGCTGAAAATACCCCCCGGGTTATCGAACTCACCGTCGCCCTCGCCGTAACCGCCCCAACTGCGGATAAAAATGCCCTCCGGCGAGAATACCTGAATCCGGCTGTTCCCGGAATCCACCACATACAGGCGCTTGTTCCCATCCACCGCCAGGCCCCTGGGCTGCAGGAACTGCCCGTTCAGTGATCCGCTCTGCCCCAGGGCCGAGATCAGATTCCGGCTCTGGTTGAAAAGGTATATCTGGTTGTTCTGCCGGTCCGAAACATAAAAATAGTCGGCGGCGAAAGCGATGCCCCATGGCTTTGAGGAATCCGGCAGAGGGATGTGGTGCAGCACATTCCCTCCGGTATCGCAGACCACCACCCGCCGGTTGCCGCTGTCCACGATATACAGGTTGCCGTCGGGGCCGAAGGCCAGCCCGGTGGGATCGTCAAAGCCTACGCTGTCCCGCCCGAAGCGTCCCCAGCTGTTTATCCATTGCTGGTCGGCGTCCAGCTTCTGGATGCGGTCGTTGCCGATCTCGCTGATATAGATGTTCCCCTCCCGGTCCAGGGCTATCCCGCTGGGAAAGATGAATTCACCGGGTCCGTCGCCGAAGTCGGCCCAGGCTGTCCCACCGGCTGCGATCATCAATGTGGCCGCCAGTATGAAATATTTCGCCGTCATTTTATCCATCAATAAATCCTTGTTCAGGCATAAGGTTAATTTAAAAAAACAAATTTGTCAAGTAAAAGTTTGAAATACGCTGATGTGGCGCTGTCCATCCCCCGGAGCCGCTGTTTTACCTATCTGATTCCCGAGCACCTGCCGGTTGAGGCCGTGGGGATCAGGGTGCGGGTGCCCCTGGGCCGCAGGGAAGCCATCGGATATGTAGTGCATCTGAAGGCGGTCTGCGATTTTCCGGCCAAACCCATTCTGGAGGTGTTAGATATCAAGCCGGTCATCAGCCGCGAACTGCTGGAGCTGACCGAGTGGGTCTCCAAGTATTATCACTGCGGTTGGGGGGAGGCCATCCGGGCGGTGTTGCCCCCAGGGATGGACGCCAAACAGCTGAGGATGGTATGGCTCAACGGCAATTTCCCCGGGGAGATCCCGGCCGATCCGATGCTGGAGCATATAATTGAGAAGGGCTCGGTATCGCTCCAGTATCTTTTAAAGAAATTCGCTCCCTCCGCCGAAAAGGGCATTGAGGAATACTGCCGGATGGGCCTGTTATTCTCCGAGCCGGTGTGGAAGAAGGCCAGGATCGCGGTCAGAAAGGAGCGCTGGCTGGCTTACCGCAGGCCGGCCGACAATACAGGGCTGAAACTTTCCAAAGGACAGGCCGAGCTATTGAATCTTGTTGAGCAGAAAGGGGCGGTGCCTCCGTCAGCGGTTAAAAACAAGAGGCCTGCGGCCCAAAAGCTGGTGGCCTTGGGTCTGGCCGGCTGGGAGTGGAGGGAGAAATTCAGGGGGCAGGAAGAGCTTGGGTGGGCCGAGGAGGACACCGAGGTCGCTTTGAATGCCGAACAACAGCAGGTGTTGGATTCAGTATCAACCGACATCAATTCCAAAATATTCTCGGTGAACCTGATATCCGGGGTCACCTCCAGCGGCAAGACAGAGATCTACCTGAAGGCCGCGGAATTGGCCTTGGCCAAGGGCCGCCAGGTGTTGATACTGGTGCCGGAGATCGGGATGACCTTGCAGATGCTGCACCGGGTCAGGTCCCGGCTGGGACAGGTGGCCGTCTGGCACAGCGAAATGGGAAGCGGGGAGCGCTATGACGCCTGGAGGGCGGTAAAACGCGGAGACTTCCGGGTGGTGGTGGGCACCAGGTCGGCGGTCTTCACCCCCTTTGATGACCTGGGTCTGATAGTGATAGACGAGGAGCACGACGCCTCCTACAAGCAATCCGACACGGCTCCCCTGTACCATGCCAGGGATCTGGCTATCATCCGGGCCCGGAAGAACGGCGCCGCGGTGCTGATGGGATCGGCCACCCCTTCGGTGGAGAGCTACTATAAGGCAAAGACGGGAAAGTTCAAACTGTTCCGGCTGGGAAAACGGGTGGGGTCAGCCGACCTGCCGATGGTGGAGGTGGTGGACCTGAAAAAGCTGGCCAGGGAGGACCGCCTGATCTCACCGCTGCTGGGCCGGGAGATCGGAGCCTGCCTGCAGGCAGGGCGCCAGGCGATGATCCTTCTGAACCGCCGGGGGTTCGCGCCTTATCTTCAGTGCGGGAAATGCGGCGACCTGATAAGCTGTCCCAATTGCAGCGTCAGCCTAACCTATCACCGCAGTGGGGAATCGGTGCGGTGCCATTATTGCGGGTACCAGGCCAGGCTGCCGGAAACCTGCCCGGCCTGCGGCAGCCTGATGCTGGAGCACCGGGGCTATGCCATTCAGCGGCTGGAGGCGGAGTTAAAGAACGTTTTCCCGAAGGGAAGGATCAGCCGGATGGACGCCGACACCACCGGGCGCAAGGGGGAGCATCACCGGATACTGCAGGATTTTCTGTCGGGCGGCTCGCAGATACTGCTGGGCACCCAGATGATATCCAAAGGACACCACTTTCCCAACGTCTCGCTGGTGGGGATAATAAACCTGGACGATATTCTGGGCCTGCCCGATTTCCGGGCGGCCGAACGGGCCTTCCAGTTGATGGTCCAGATGTCGGGCCGGGCCGGGAGGGGACAGCATCCGGGCCAGGTGGTCATCCAGACCAGGATGCCGGATAACCCGGTGATCAAATGGTGCCGGGAGAACGATTATTATTCCTTTGCCGAGTATGAACTATCGGCTCGGGAGGAGTGCGGGTATCCGCCGCACCGCCACCTGGCCCTGCTGACGTTCACCGGGAGCAGCCAGGCCGACCTGGAGGATTATTCAGGGGCTGTAGCTGACAAGATAAAATCCAGTGACAGCCGGGCGGAGGTACTGGGCCCCACGCCGGCTCCGCTGACCAAGATCAAGGGAAGGTTCCGCTGGCAGCTGATGTTGAAGGCCGGCTCGTCTTCGGAGATTAAAAAAGCTTTGGCTGGGATCGCCCCGGGACGGAACGAAAAAATAAAATTATCGGTCGACATCGACCCGGTGAACATGCTTTAAAGAAAATATTTAAAAAAAATACTTGACGCTAATGCCCGCAAATGCTATACTATCGTTAAGTTTGAACTAACATTCTTATATTTCATTAAACGAAAGGAGGGATAAAATAGTGAACAAAGCCGAATTGATCGAAGCAGTGGCCAAAATCACCTGCACCAAGGCAGAGGCTGGCAATGCGGTTAACGCCGTGATTGACAATATTGCCAAAGCTTTGAAGAAGGGCGACTCCGTTACCTTAGTCGGTTTCGGTACCTTCAGCGTCAAGAAGAGAAAAGCCAGAATCGGTAGAAACCCCCAGACTGGCAAGGAAATCAAGATTGCTGCCAAGAAGGTCCCCGCTTTCAAACCTGGCAAAGAGCTGAAAGAAACCGTAAGGTAATTATCGTTGGAAAAAGTTAGGGTCTTGTATCATCTGATACAAGACCCTTTTTATTATACCGGGGAAAGCTCCGTTACTTAAAAAGCTTTTTAGTGATCAGCAGGGATAGCACCGACAGGACCATGATGATCATCACCACCAGGATGATCCCGTTGACCATCTGCTTGGCCCGTTCTCCGAAGTAGATCCCCAGGGCGATCACCAGCACGTACCACAGCGCGATGCCGGGAGTGCCATAGATGAGCACTTTCCTGAATTTATAGTCGGTCAACCCGGCGATCAGGAATCCGAATGAACGGCCGCCGATCACCGCCCGGTTGAGGGCCAGGATGATGTTGCCGTATTTCTTAAAATGGCCTTCCATCTCCAGCAATCTTTTGGGGGAGAGGAAAAAGCGAGGTTTGGCCAGAAAGAATTCCCGGCCCTTAGTGTATCCTACCCAGTAGACCAGCAAAGCTCCCAAAGCCCCGCCCACAAAAGCGGAGACGAACAGGGGAAACCAATGCAGGCTGCCCTGGGCCACCAGCAGGGCGCAGAACAGCACCACCACGTCGCTGGGGATGATCGGGAAGATGCCCTCGACGAAGGTGGTGGCGAATACCGTCAGATAGGCCCACAGCCCGCCCTGGGCGGCGAATGACTTGGTGATCCCCTCCAGGTCCAGGTTCATTTTGTCCTTTCTGCCAGCGCATTGGCAAAAGCGCAGATGCCCTTACCTCTTCCTATATCACCCAGCCCTTCATTGGTGGTGGCTTTGATCGACACCTGGCTCTTCTTGATCCCTAGGGCCAGAGCGATGTTTTTTTGCATGTCGCCAATGTGCGGCGACAGCTTGGGGGACTCGGCAATGACCATGCTGTCAATATTGGCAATACGATATCCCGCCGTTTTTACTATCAGGGCCGTTTTCTTAAGCAGCAGCAGGCTGGAGATGTCTTTGAATTTTGGATCAGTGTTGGGGAAATACCGCCCTATGTCCCCGGCGGCCACCGCCCCCAGCAGGCTGTCGGCAATGGCGTGGCACAGCACATCGGCGTCGGAATGGCCCAGTAGGCCGAACTGATGTGGGATCTGCACACCGCCCAGTATCAGACGGCGGTTTTTGGCCAGGCGATGGATGTCGTAGCCGAAGCCTATGCGGATATTTTCTTTTTTAACAGGCATGATGCGATCTCCAGATCAATAGGTGTTGTGATTTTTATATTGCTGTCATCGCCGGGGACTATGCGGACTTTTACCTTTACCAATTCGGCCAGCTGACTGTCGTCGGTGGCGATCAATTTTCTCCATGAAAAATGCGACCTTTCCAGAATCTCCTTCCTGAATCCCTGCGGGGTTTGGGCCTTCCACCGGCCGGAGCGGTCAACGGTTCCTTTGATCCACCCTTTGTCGGCCTTTTTTATGGTATCGGTGACCGGCGAGGCCAGTATGGCCGCGCCGTGCTTTTTGGTAGCGGAAATGACCGCTTCGATCTGATCCGGCTTGATCAGAGGGCGAGCGGCATCGTGGATCAGCACCATACCAGCTTTGGAAGAGAGGGAATTTAGCCCGGCCCTGACGGAGTCCAATCTTTCTTTGCCTCCGGAGACTATGGCGGCCAGCTTGGAGAACCGGTCAAAATACTTCAGGCCGTTGAATTGATGGGAGGGAGGCTTAACTAAAATGATCTCGTTGACCTTTAGGCAGTCCTGGCAGGCCTGCAGGGAATACTCCAGCATCGGTCTACCGTTGATCTTGACGAAAGCCTTGGGGATCTTGGCCCCGAGCCTGGCTCCGCTGCCGGCGGCCACTATAATACAGGAAACGAACATAAGATCTTCTCACAGATTGCACAGATTTAAAACGGTGATATTAATGTTTTCTAATTTACAACCCTGACGATACTGTTTTTTAGTGATGGAGCATTAAAATTGATAAGCAGCCCTAGTTTCTTTTTTGATAACTTGAGATAGGTCAATAATTGTTTATGATGGGTCGGGCTTAGTGATTCGACTGATTTTACTTCAACAATGACCAGATCGTCAATCAATAGATCTATCCGAAACCCTTGTTCCATGATAATACCGTCATATTCCACTGGAAGCATTGCCTGGGTTTTTACAGAGTGCAGCATCTTTTTCAATTCATGGGCCAGGGCTGTTTCATAAACTGATTCCAAAAGACCTGGGCCCAGCGTTTTGTTAATCTTAAAAGCTGCGCCCCTTATATCATAAGATATTTTGTTTTCTCTGTCCATTACGACATCAATTAAGGTGTTCGATAAATCATCTGTGCCATCTGTGTGAAATGGTCAAATATGATCTCCGTCGCGCTTGGTCAGGTAAAGAATGTCGGTGTGCACCACATAGCCCATCTTCTTCGCCAGCTTGAGGGAGGCCCGGTTGTATTCGTGGATCAAAAGTCCGAATATCTTGATGCCGTGCTTTCTCAAGGCCTTTTCCCCGGCCACTGTCAGGGCCTGGGCCACTCCCTTGCCCCGGTAGTCCGGGCCCACCGCTATGCGGTTAAGCCAGCCCTTGCGTCCGTCATGCGAGGCGATGACGACCCCGATCATCAGGTCCTTATCAAAGGCCCCGATGAAAAAATCAGGGTTCTGTCTCATCTCCTTGGCGATATGGGCCCGGCTGTCGCGGCCTTTGGGCTTGGCCGGCAGTTTGGCCCTGGTCCAGAGTCTGATCAGCTCCGGATAGTCGGCAATGGTAAGTTTTCGGATCTTCATATATTTCCTTTCGTGAACCGCCAAGGCGCAAAGAACGCTAAGGAACCTATAGAAAGAAAACTTTGCGCGCTTCGCGTCTTAGCGGTAAAAAAGATTTGGTGCTTATACTATCAAAGCCTGGAGGGCATCGGACAGGTAGCGGACCTCCACCAGCTTGATCTTGTCCGAATATTTATCCTTGGTATTGTGGGCCGGGATGATCATCCTTTTAAAACCCAGCTTTTGGGCCTCGTTGATCCTTTTGTCCAACTGGCCCACGCTGCGGATCTCGCCGCCCAGTCCTATCTCGCCGACCACCGCGGTGTCCGGGTCGGCGTTCCTGTTCTTGAAGGCCGAGGCCACGGCCGCAGCGATCCCCAGGTCTATGGCCGGCTCGTCCAGTTTTAGCCCCCCGGCGATGTTGGCGAAGACGTCGTGCATTCCCAGGTTCAATCCGGCCCGGCGCTCCAGCACCGCTAGCAGCATCGAAAGACGGCGGTGGTTGAATCCGGTGGGCACTCTTTGGGGGTTGCCGTAGGAGGCCGGGGCCACCAGGGCCTGGATCTCCACCAGCAGGGGGCGGGTGCCCTCCAGCGAGCAGACCACGGTGGAGCCCGGGATCTCTCTGGTTCTCTCAGACAAGAACACCTGGGAGGGATTGGCTACCTCGACCATGCCGGCCTCCTGCATCTCGAAGACGCCGATCTCGTTGGTGGAGCCGAAGCGGTTCTTGACCGATCTCAGTATTCGGTAGGCGTGGTGCCGCTCGCCTTCCAGATACAGCACGGTGTCCACCATGTGCTCCAGGGTCCGGGGCCCGGCAATGACGCCTTCCTTTGTCACGTGGCCTATCAGTATGGTGGCCAGGTTATCGGTCTTGGCCAGGCGCATCAGCTCGGCCCCGCATTCCCGCACCTGGCCCACCGAGCCGGGGGCGGATTCCAGGTCGGCCCGATAGATGGTCTGGATGGAATCCATCACCAGGATATCGGGCTTTAATTTATGTACCGTCTCCAGAACGCTTTCCAGTACGGTCTCGGACAGCAGTAATAAATTATCGGAGTCAACCTTCAGCCTCTGGGCTCTCAGCTTGATCTGGGCCGGCGATTCCTCGCCGGAAACATAAAGGACCTTTTGGCCGGAGGAGGCCAGCCGGTCCACCAGTTGCAGGGTCAGGGTGGATTTGCCGATGCCCGGGTCGCCGCCGATCAAGGTCAATGATCCCGATACTAAGCCGCCGCCGGTGACCCGGTCGAACTCGGAGATGCCGGACATCAAACGCTGGTCGTCCCGGATCTCGATCTCCTTGAGGGTCTGGGGCAGGGTGGGGGCGGATTGACGGGCGGCCTTGTTCTTGCCCGGCCGGAGGTCGGCCCGCTTGATCTCCTCCACAAAGGTGTTCCAGCCACCGCAGGACGGGCACTTGCCCAGCCATTTGGAGTTCTCGAATCCGCAGGACTGGCAGACGAAGTTGGTTTTGGGGATGAGTTTGTTTTTCATGGCCCGACCTCTCCCTTTGTCCCTCTCCAATGTGGAGAGGGAGGATGAGGCTCGGTGAGTATTTGTTCTATAACATTATCCATATGATCAATAACTTGTTCGTTTGTAAAGCGGAGGACTTTAATGCCGTATTGGCTGATTATCATATCCCTGAGTTTATCGTAATCCTTTTGTTCCTCATGGATCCCGCCGTCTATTTCGACCACTAGGTTTAACTGGTTGCAATAAAAGTCGGCAATAAAGCCGTGAATGACCTGCTGTCTTCGGAAACGGAAGCCTTTTAGTTGGTTTTTACGGAACGCATTCCAGAAGCAGCGCTCGCCATAAGTCATGTGTTGCCTGAAATATTTAGCCAGCAATAGTTTGTCGTTTTTTATGTTTTGTGTTCTGATCAGGCCGGAATTGCCCTTGGGGTGTTGTGCCTTTTGACCTCTCCCCTTCCCACTTCGATTGCACTCATTGTAAGCCGTCCTCAGTGCAGGCTCTCTTCCAATGTGGAGAGGGATTTTGTTATCAATATTATCTTTATAAACACACATATGATATAACACACTTATATTCCCCCTCCGCAGCGGAGGGGGGTAGGGGGGCGGTCAAGACCCCGGGGTTGGGGCGGTCAAACCCCGCAGGACTGGCAGACGAAGTTGGTTTTGGGGATGAGTTTGTTTTTCATATTATATTTCCTTCATAGCCCAGGCCTTAAGGCCTGGGCTATGTAAAGCGATCAGAATATCTCCACCGTCAGATACTTCTTGGGGTTGGCTTTTATATCCGCTATCAGCGCCTGCAGGTCCTTATTGGTCTTGTTCAACTGCTCGTATAACTCCTTATTATTCACCAACTGTCCGGCGGTACCCTGGCCGGAATTGATCTTATCGGCGATGGAGTCCATGTTGGCGCTGGCCCGGGCCAGGTGCTGGATGGTGCTGTCTAATTTCTCCTTATTGGGCGAGATCAGCTTATTCATGTCCTTGACCGTCTCGGTGATGGCGGCCCGGTTCTGGGAGGCCATCAGGCTTAACTGCTGGGAGGCCTGGTCCAGGTTTTTCAGGGCGGAGGAGATATTCTTGATGTTCTCCGGGGTGGCCAGGTCGTTCTTCATCTGGCCTATCAGCTGGGCGGCCTCGTTGGCCAGATAGCCCATCTTGACCATGGTCTCCATCAATCCCGGCGAGCGGTCGCCATCGACGATCTGCGAAGGGTCGAAGGGCTGGCTGGAGCTTCCCGGATAGACCGCGATTCGCTTGTCGCCCATCAAACTGGCGTCCGACAGCCAGAACTGGGCGTCCTTCTTCAGGGCCACGTCGTGGTCCACCATCAGCACCGCTATCACGCCAGGCTTGGCGGGGTTCAGGGCGATGGATTTCACCTTGCCCTTGTCGAAGCCGGATACCGTTACCGGGTCACCGCCCCGCAGGCCGCCGGCATCCTCGAAGGCCACGTTCACCAGATAGCTCTGGCGGCCGATGTCCACCCGATTGAACCATAAAAGTCCGATTATCAAAAGGGCGATGGCCGAAAGCACCACCACGCCCACGATGGTCTCATTGCGTCTTTTGGACATGATATACCTTAATTATAAAATTGTACATTGTCATTCCCGTCCCGCATCAAGTGCGGGATAAAATCCATCGGGAATCCACTAAAAATCAAGGATTGTTCTGGTCGGTAGGTAAATCCGGATTTTCCTCCTTGCAGAACAGGTCATGCAAAAAGGTATCGAACTCAAAGCCCAGTATTTTATCCTTATAATGAAGAGTAAGCTTGGCGGTACCAAAGCCCACCACGGCGCCGGCCAGCACATCCGACGGATAATGCCTCCCAAGGTATATCCGCGATACGGCGATCCCGGTGGCCATCGTATATAATGGTATGGAAAGCTTCGGGTACTGATGCGAAAATACCGTGGCCAGGGCAAAGGCCCCGGTGGCGTGCCCGGAGGGGAAGGAAGAGTTGGACCGCTCGGTGGGACCGTCCGGCCGGTCCCGGTTGACCAGGTTCTTCAACCCGTAGGTTATGAAGGCCGAGGCTCCGTCGGCGGTCAGCGCCAGCTTGGCACTCTGCCGGGCCTTTGGGCTTCCGAACAGGCCCACCCCGGCGCAGATGGCTATGCCCATCTCGGTCTCTCCGGCATCGGTGCAGAACTGCATGGGGCCGTCCAGCCAGTCGCGTTGCCAGCGTGTATGTATCTGATCGAACAATCTTTGATCTATGGACTCGGCAGTGACCGTTGGATCGCCGCATATGCCCCAGAATAAAAAAGACAACACCAAATAAAATATCTTTTTGATGATCATGGCAATAATTCATCCGTATGAATCGGCCTGAATCTGTTGTATCCGTGTTC
Source organism: Candidatus Edwardsiibacteriota bacterium (assembly GCA_020053305.1). Classification (GTDB taxonomy): domain Bacteria; phylum Edwardsbacteria; class AC1; order AC1; family EtOH8; genus UBA2226. The sequence continues at coordinate 23,764 of JAGVNJ010000072.1, forward strand.
CATTAAAATCCGCTCAGGTCCACATGCCCCAGGGCTCCCAGCATGGTCACCGCCTTGATGGGGCAGACCTCGAAGCACAGTCCGCAGCCGATGCACTGGCCGCGCATCACCTTGTGATGCTCGCCCTTCTTGCCGATGATGCAGTCGGTGGGGCAGACCGACTTGCACTGCTGGCAGCCGTTGCACTGCAGTCCGATGAAGGCGGTGGGCCGGTTGGGGATGCGGTCCAGATATGACCTCTGGGGGCACTTGTAAACGCAGATGGAGCAGGAACGGCACTTCTCATAATCTATTTTCGGCAGGGAGCCGTCCCAGACAATGGCTCCATATGGGCATTCTTTCAAACAGCTTCCGCAGGTGGAACAGCCCTGCCGGCACTGCCCGGACAGACCCTCCGATTTGGCCTGGCAGATGCAGGCCAGGTATATCTGCTGGGTCTTGGGGGCCAGCTTCAGGATCCCCTTGGGGCAGGCATTGGTGCAGCGTCCGCAGCCGGTGCATTTGGAATAGTCGATCTTGGGCAGGCCCTGGGGGGTCAGGCTGATGGCCCCATAGGGGCAGGCCGTGATGCAATCTCCCAGCCGCAGACAGCCGTAGAGGCACTCCCGGTTCCCTCCGTACAACAGCATGGCCCCCCGGCAGCTGTCCACCCCGAAGTAATTGAAACGGTTCCGGGCGTTCTCGGCCGAGCCCTGGCAGTCCACAAACGAGGCCACGCTGGATCTGGGCATGACCGTCTCGGCCTGCATTTCGGCCAGTTTGGCCTTGAGGTTCTCCCCGCCGGGCAGGCACCGGCTGATATCGGGCTCGCCCTGGGCCAGCCTTTGGGCATATCCCAGACAGCCGTCCTCCAGCCGGCACAGCCCGCAGTCCAGGCCGGGCAGAAGTTTCAGGAAACTATCGGTAAACTTTGTGGTCATGGCAGAATCGAGTCCCTAAAATAAAAGAGATATTCCATGATAGGAAAGCCAGAATATTGAGCAGACCAGCAGATATGCCGGCCACCCCTGAAGGGCCCGGCTGAACGATCCCCGCTCGGATTTCTCCCGGAAGAAAGATATCAGCAGGTTGGATATCATGAAGCCCAGGGCGATGCCGATAGCCCGGCTCAGGGCGGCCAGAATGCCGTTCGGGGTGTAGTGTATCAGCAGCAGGCCGGAGCCCAGCACGGCGATGTTCAAAAAATAGAACGGCAGATGACGGCCGACCAAAGAGCTAATTCCGAAGGTTCGCTTCATCAGATAGTGCCAGCCCCACATCAACAGCATCAGCAGGGGCAGCTCCAGGGACAGGGCTTTCAGCGGGCCCAGCACCAGGTAATGCAGGATCCACGATGAGAAGCCGAAGACGATGATCAATATCCCGCCGGCCAGACTATATCCCAGGGCTTGGTAGGGCTGACGCGACATGCCCTCGGCCGAGGAGGGGATCAACCCGAAATTTATCAGCGGCTGGTACAGGAACAGGCCGGACAAAAAGGCGATGGCGAGATGAACAGTCATTTTCGGCCTCCCGGGGCTGAAATCCGGTAGATCGCCATGGCCAGGGCGGTCAACAGCATTCCGCCGAAGGCCAATCCCAGCATGGGCCAGGGGGGGCGGCTGAAAAGCGGCCCCCCTGCCAGGTAGCCTTTGCCGATCAGCTCCCGCACGAAGGCCACGGCCATCATCACCAGCAGAATGCCGGCTCCCTGCCCGGCGGCATCGAACACCGCCCGGCCCAGCGAGGTGGTGTGGGAGAAGGCCTGGGCCCTGGAGAACACCACCGGTCCGGCGGCCAGAAGGTACATGATGATCACCGTATGTTCGGGAAGGTGCGACAGCCTGGCGGCAAAAGCGGAACCGATGATGGCCAGCATCACCGCCGAGGCCAGGGCCATGGCCCACAGGGGTATCCGGTAACGGAATATATCGCCGGCAACGGAGGAGGCGATGCTGTTGACCAGTATAAGAGCCAGGCAGATGCTGCCCAGAAAGAAGGCCTGTTCGGTGGTCCGGGTCCCGGCCACCGCCAGGAAAATCCCGGTGCCCGAGAACAACAGGCCGTTCTCGGAGAACAGGTTCTTGATGAAAAGCTGTTGTTTGGTCTCTGACGGTAGCCGCATTGGACATCCGATAGGTGTTTAGATATAAATTTACATCTAAGTATATGTTTTTTATAATTTAAAGTCAAGGCAAAACGAATGCCCTGACGGCCGCTTGGGCAAAGCAGTCAACGAATGATATTCCTTGACTAATGAAAATATATAATCTATACTTAAAATCCAACAATCAATTATGGAGGGGTAAATGAAGAAGCTATTGATCGCCTGCTTGACAATTCTGGCCTGCCTTCCGGCAGCCGGACAGGTAAGGAAGGACATCAGCCTGACCGTATATAACAGCGACCTGGGGCTGGTCACCGAGATCCGAGACCTGAAGATCGGCAGCGGCAAATCGGAGGTCCGCTTAAGCGACGTGCCCTCGCAGATCGACCCCACCTCGGTGCACTTCAAATCGCTGACCTCGCCGGACAGGGTGGCGATCCTGGAACAGAACTACCAGTTCGACCTGGTCAGCCCGGCCAAATTGATGGAGCGTTATATAGACCAGAAGATAAAGGTGGTCTCCTCCCTGGGCAAGACCTACGAGGGGATACTGATGTCCCACGACGGCTCCAACATCGTGCTCAACACCGGGGGGAACATCATCACCTTGCGGATGACCGACAATATGCAGAACATCGAATTTCCCAGCCTGCCCCAGGGGCTGATCACCAAGCCCACTTTGGTATGGCTGGCCGACAACCGGGGCCCGAAGGAACAGGAATGCCAGATATCCTATATGACCGGCGGGATCAGATGGCACGCCGAGTACGTGGCGGTGCTGGACCAGGACGAGAAAAGCCTCAACCTGGGCGCCTGGGTGTCGCTGGACAACCGCTCCGGGGCCTCCTACGAAAATGCCAAACTTAAGCTGATAGCCGGCGATGTCAACCGGGTGGAGGCCCGGCCGCAGCGGAGTTACGACCGCCTGGCCAAGAGCTCACTGGCCGAAGCCGCTCCCCAGTTCGAGGAGAAGGCTTTCTTCGAATATCACCTGTACACCCTGCAGCGCCGGGCCACGGTGTCCAACAACGAGATCAAGCAGGTTTCCTTGTTCCCCAACACCGACGTTAAAATAAAAAAGGTCTATATCTACGACGGGGCCTATAACGCCAGGGACATCCGGGTCAACCTGGAGTTCCGCAACGATAAGAACTCGGGCCTGGGGATGGCCCTGCCGGCCGGGAAGGTGCGCACCTATAAGCGGGACAGCGACGGGACCCAGCAGTTCATCGGCGAGGACCTGATAGGCCACACCCCCAAGGACGAGAAACTGCGGGTCTTTCTGGGCAATGCCTTCGATCTGGTGGGCGAGAGGAGCCAGAAGGATTACAAGCGGATAAACGACCGCACCCAGGAGCAGACCATCGAGGTGAAGCTGCGGAACCACAAGGATGAATCGTCCGAGATTTTGGTAGTGGAGCATCTATCCGGGGACTGGAAGATCACCCAGAACTCCCATAAATACCAGAAGAAGGACGCCTCCACCGTAGAGTTCATCATCCCGGTGGCCAGGGACGGCGAGACGGTGCTGAATTACACCTTCCGCAGCAAATGGTGAGTCATTGGACCATGATTTCAGCGCAATCTCCACATAAATCGTTTATTCTGCTTGACCTTAAATTCAATTATTGATATAATCACACTTCTTCGTTCCATATTGATTAGATATTTTTATGTACGGCCAGTCTAAAATAAAAAAGATGCTCCAACAGGCGCTGTCAGCCTCCCGGGCCGACCAGACCGAGGTCTTCATAACCGCCGAGGACTCGGCCCTGACCCGGTTCGCCAATTCCTATATCCACCAGAATGTGGCCCAGCGCAACGGAACCATATCGGTACGGGCCGTATTCGGCCGGAAGATAGGGATGGCCTCCAGCAACATCCTTTCGGACCAGAGCATACGGGATACGGTGTCGCAGGCCTGCCGCATCGCCCGGTTGCAGCATGATAACCCCGATTTCGTATCCCTGCCCGGCCCGGAGAAGCCCGGTCGCCAGACGGCAGATCTTTATGTCGAGGAAACGGCCAAGATCTCCCCGGCCCAAAGGGCCGAAGCAGTGGGCATAATATGCCGCAAAGCGGAGAAGCATAAGGCCAGGGCTTTCGGGGCCTTCAGCACCGGAACGGTGGAGATCGGCATCGCCAATTCGCTGGGCGTCATGCAATACAATTGTTCCACCGACGCCAACCTCAACACCGTGGTGATGAGCGATACCGGCTCGGGCTACGGCCAGGGGGCCTCCCGCGATGCGGGAAAGATAAACATCAAGGCCATAGCCGACAGCGCGGTCAAAAAAGCGGTGGACAGCCGGAACCCGGTGGACATCAAGCCCGGGCGCTATCCGGTGATTCTGGAGGACATGGCGGTGTACACCCTGGTGGAGTTCATGAACTACACCGGATTCTCGGCCATGGCGGTTCAGGAGGGGCGCAGCTTCATCGGCCTGAACATGGGCAAACCGGTGGTCGATCACAAAATCACAATTGTCGATGATCCCCATAATAAAAAGGGCTTTGCCTTTCCCTTCGATTTCGAGGGGGTGCCCAAGCAGAAGGTGACCCTGATAGATAAGGGCGTTGCCCGTGGCGTGGTCTACGATTCCTACACCGCCAACAAGGAGAATAAAAGATCCACCGGCCATGCCCTGCCGGCCCCGGCCTATTTTCCCATGGCCCTGAATCTGGAGATGAAGGGCGGCCAGTCATCGATCGAAGAAATGATCAGGACCACCGAGCGGGGCATCTATGTGACCCGGTTCCATTACTGCAACCTGATCGACCCCATGCAGGTCTCCCTGACCGGGATGACCCGGGACGGGACCTTTCTGATAGAAAACGGGCGGATCACCAAGCCGGTCAAGAACCTTCGGTTCACCGAGAGCGTTTTGAAAGCCCTGTCGAAGGTATCCGCCGTCTCCAAAAAGACCAGCCTGGTCACCGAGGACAACGCTTATGGCAATCGCTTTGCCAACGGGATCCTGGTCCCGGCCCTGAAGCTGGAGAGTTTCAATTTCAGCGGGGCCACCGAATTCTGATCTTAAACGCAGGACGAAAAAATAGTGGAAACCCAGTGATCTAATATCTGTATACGATTATCAAAAACGGAGAGATGTCCGAGTGGCCGAAGGAGCACGTCTGGAAAGCGTGTATACCGCAAGGTATCCTGGGTTCAAATCCCAGTCTCTCCGCCATTATTCCAAGCCTGCCGGGCTGTAGTCCGCCGCAGGCGGGCGCCAGAATATAGTTTGAACCCAGGAAAGCGGAGCGGGA
>JAGVNJ010000052.1 GCA_020053305.1 Candidatus Edwardsiibacteriota bacterium
CACCTTCTACCAGGAATACTCTGATAAGGCCGATTACATCTATCAGGTATGGGTGGATAACGTGTCCCTGGGGTCAATAAAGGTTCCCAGCGGCCAGTCCGTTGTCTTCGAAAAGGACCTGCCCAATGCCGTTACCCACGATGGCGAGGGGATTGTCAGGATAGTCAACCTGAAAAAGGACAAGATTGTCACCTGCGACAAGTGGGAGCTTTATGCCTATGACAAGGCCACCGGCCGGGGCGGCGCCAAAAAATCCGGCGGAGCGCAATTGGCGGAAGAGGGCGGCAAGCCGCTGACCTATGTCTACGCTATGGCCCAGAACGCCCCAAATCCGTTCAACGGCCAGACTAAGATTAGCTACCAGTTGGCAAAACCCGGCAATGTCAGCCTGAAGATCTACAACACGCTGGGGCAATTGGTCAACACCCTGGTTGACGGCCACCAGCAGCCCGGGGTTTATTCTGCAAATTGGAATGGCAGGGATAATTCGGGGAGAACTGCCGCCAACGGTGTCTATATCTACAGGTTGGAATCGGGCGATTTCAAGGCCACCAAGAAGATGGTAGTGATCAAGTAAAAAAACTAACAACAAAACCCAGTAAAAAACGGCTGGAGTTTTCTCCAGCCGTTTTTCGTTAGTTAAATTTTCAAGCCGAAAGGCTCTTCAACACCATCTGCAGATTGTCGGGATCGCCGGACTTGCTCATGGCCTCGTCCAGGGTGATGATGTTCTTGCGGCACAGGTTGGCCAGGGACATGTTGAGGGTGGTCATTCCCTGTTTGATGCTGGTCTGGATCAGGCTCTGCAGCTGGTAGGTCTTGCCCTCCCGGATCAGGTTCCGGACCGCCCCGGAGCCGGTCATCACTTCGAAGGCGGCCACCCGGCCCTTGCCGTCGGCCCTCTTCACCAGGATCTGGGAGATGACGGCCACGAAGTTCACCGCCACCTGCATCCTTATCTGTTCCTGCTGGTGCATGGGAAAGACGTCGATGATGCGGTCCACCGTCTGGACGGCGTCGGTGGTATGCAGGGTGGCCAGCACCAAGTGCCCGGTCTCGGCCGCGGTGATGGCCAGGGCTATTGTCTCCAGATCCCGCATCTCGCCGATCAGGATTACGTCGGGGTCCTGCCGCAAGACGTACTTCAGGGCGTCGGCAAAGGTCAGGGTGTCGCGCCCCAGCTCCCGCTGGTTGACGATGGCCTTTTTGTCGGCGTGGATGAACTCGATGGGGTCCTCCACGGTCATTATATGGCAGGGGTCGTGGGCGTTGCGGTAATCTATCATGGCGGCCTGGGTGGTGGACTTGCCGCAGCCGGCCGGGCCGGTGATCAGCACCAGGCCCCGGGGCCGCAGGGAGACCTCTTTTACGATGGGGGGGAACCCCAGTTCGTCTATGGTGGGGATCTTCTCGGGGATCAGCCGGAAGACGATACCCAGGGAGTTGCGCTGCTGGAAAAGATTGACCCGGAAGCGCCCGGTGCCTGGCAGATTATAGGCAAAATCCAGTTCCAGCTCCTGGCCGAACTTCTGGGCCTGGGCCGGGGTGATTATGGGCATCAAATATTTCTTGACGTCATCGGGGGTGATGGACGGCAATTTGCAGGGGGACAGATCGCCGTTGACCCGGAGCAATGGCGGGCTGCCCACCTTGATCTGCATGTCGGAGGCCCCCTGTTCGGCCATGTGTTTTAAAAGCTCGGCAATCTCCATATCTCAAAAAGCCTTCATCGCTAATTTTTCAAACTCCTGGGGGTTGGACGACTTGGCCATGGCCTCCTCGATGGTCACCAGGCCCTTTTGGTAGAGCTCCTTGAGGCAGGAATCCAGGGTGTTCATGCCGAACTTCCCCCCGCTCTGGAGGACGCTGAATATCTGATGGGTCTTGCCCTCCCGGATGATGCTGCGGATGGCCGGCATGCAGACCAGCACCTCGTAGCCCACCACCCGCCCCTTGCCGTCCACCCGGGGCAGCAGGGTCTGGGAATAGATGGCCTGGAGGGTGGTGGAGAGCTGCAGCCTGACCTGCTGCTGCTGGCCCGGCGGAAAGACGTCGATGATCCGGTCGATGGTCTGGGCGGCGTCGGCGGTATGCAAAGTGGCCATCACCAGATGGCCGGTCTCGGCCGCGGTGATGGCCAGGGATATGGTCTCCAGGTCCCGCATCTCGCCCACCAGGATGATGTCCGGGTTCTGGCGCATCACGTGCTTCAGGGCGTTGGCGAAGGAGTGGGTGTCGATGCCCACCTCCCGCTGGTTGATGCAGGCCTTTTTATCGCGATGCAGGAACTCGATGGGATCCTCCACCGTCATGATGTGGCAGGAACGGCTCTCGTTGATGTAATCTATCATGGCCGCCAAGCTGGTGGATTTGCCGCTGCCGGTGGGCCCGGTCACCAAAATCAGCCCCCGGGGCAGCATGCAGATCTTCTTCATGTTCTGGGGCAGCCCCAGGTCGTCGATGCTTTTTATCAGGAGGGGGATGACCCGGAGAACCGAGCCCAGGGCCTGTTTCTGGCGGAAGACATTCACCCGGAAACGGGAGACGCCGGGGATGGAGTAGGACATGTCAAGCTGGTGGGTCTTTTCGAATTTATCGCGGCGCTCCTGGTTCATGATCTCGTAAAGCAGCTCCTGGGTGTCGTCGGGGGTCATCACCGGAAGGCTGGAACGGACCAACTGGCCGTGGATCCGGTAGACCGGAGGCTCCCCGGATTTGATATGCAGATCCGATCCCTGCTGCGTGACCAACAGTCTCAACAGTTCATCTATTTTGGGCATGTTCTCGCATAGTAAATTATCGGTTTATAACCCCCAAACCAGCAATCAGGATGTCAAAGCAGTTATAGTTTAACAAACTGTTTTGGCAAAGTCAAGAAAATCTTGTTGACTTTTAGCATAAATTTGATATAGTTAGCAGATATGGGAAAGCCGATAAAAGACAGCATCATTCTTCCGGCCGACCGGCTGAGGAAAATACTGGGCGCCATGGCTAACAGCTGGGGCTTTGAGATAGTCTTTCTTGATGCCGGAGAGGGCAAAGACACGCGATTGCTGGCCAAAAACACCCGGGTTATCGAACTGGATAGTTTCAGGCACAGGATATCACTATCCGGGCCGGCCGAGCTGATGGACCGGATGAACGATGCCATCGTCAAGCTGGCGGACATCATCTCCGAACAGGAACTGGAGAGCATCTCCCTGACCGAGGAGATAGTGGAAAGGTATGAGCAGCTGTCGCTGTTGTTTGAGATGAGCGACCGTCTGGGGGCGGCCCGGGACAACCAGAGCAGGATGAAAGCCATTCTGGAGACCGCCATAGACGCGGTGGGTGCGGCCGGCGGCTGCCTGTTGATGAAAAACAGCCAGGAACACTGGTGCTGGGTCAACCGGGAAAAAGTGGAATCCGAAAAGCTGGCCCAGCTGGCGGTAGAGACCACAGAACAAGCAAAAAATTTTGTCGAAGAAAACAGGCATTGCGCTCTGCTGCTCAGGGTCAGCCGGGGAAATATAATCGGCTCCCTGGTGCTGGGCCCCAAATCAAAGGCCCTCTACCGTTCGGGCGATATAAAGATCTTGACCACCCTGGGAGCCTACGCTTCCCTGCTGTTGGAGAGCGGCCGGCTTTACGAGGACCTGGAGTCACTGTTCTTCAGCACCATCAAGAGCATGATCGAGGCGGTGGACGCCAAGGATCCCAGCACCAGGGGCCATTCCGAAAGGGTGCGGCGCTACTCCCATATCATAGGCCAGGGCCTGGATTTCGATCCCGAAGAACTGAAAAGCCTGGAGCTGGCGGCCCTGCTGCATGACGTGGGAAAGATCGGCCTGCCGGACATCATTCTCAACAACGAAAAGGAATACCTGTCCGAGAACCAGTGGGAATTGGTCAGGATGCATCCCGAGATAGGGGTCTCCATCCTGTCGCATGTGGCTCAATTGAAATCCATACTGCCGGCCATCGGTCAGCATCACGAGAGGTTCGACGGACAGGGCTATCCCAACGGTATTGACGGGGAGAATATCACCCTGTTTGCCAGGATTATCGCGGTGGCCGATTCCTTTGACGCCATGACCATGAGCCGCACCTACCGCACCCGTTTTTCGCTGGATAAGGCTTTAAAAGAGCTCAGCCAGAATTCGGGCAGCCAATTCGATCCGCAGCTGGTGAATTTGTTCATTGCCACTATCAAAAAGACGGAGATCAAGCTTGATGGCTGAGAAGCAAGACCCTGCCACTCTGCAGAACAAGGTTTTAAGCGAATCCCTGAGGCTGGCGCAGGCCCTGTCCGGGGAGCCCGGGCCGGCCAAGATATTGCAGGAAGTGGGACAATCCGTCAAGGGGTCTCTGGGATATAAGGTGGTGATTTTAAGCGTTTACGACAATGATCTCGGGGCATTCAAGCCACTTTGGATGGAATCGGTGGACCCGGATAAAAGCGCCGAGCTTATGGCCAGCCCCAATCCCCTTATCAGAACCCAACTTTTAACAAAAGAGCTCCTTCACGCGGGAAGCTATATCATCAAAGCCGGTCATCCGGTCTGGGAGGGGATGAAAGCATCCCGCTACCTGCCGGGCCTGGGGGAGAAAACACTGGACGGCATCGGGGATGTAATCCTGACCCCGATCCTCGGCCCGGGGAAGGCCATGATCGGCCTGATAACCGTCGTGGTCAAGGATGCTGAAGCGGATACCGATCAGGCCAATTACCTTTCATATTTTTCCCAATTAGCCGGCTGCGCCATGGAGAGAGGGCTGCTGTACCTGCAACGCGAGGAGAGCAGCAATTTCAACCGGGTACTGATCCAAACCGTTGAGAAACTGGAGAAGATCAGCGACCCCGGACAATTCTGGAAGACCATAGCCGAGAATATCGGACCGGCCCTCAAGGGTTATGAACTGGTGGTCTCGATAGCCAATCAGGAAGGCAGTTATTATGTCCATCCCCTGGTGCTGAAGGAAGGGAAGCAGATGGACGGATTGACCTCGGATAACGGCGGCTGGCTGGGCCGGGTGGCGGAACAGGGCCCCCAGACCGAGCTGATCACGGTCCATCCGGAAAAACCGGCGGTGATAAAAATGGGCTGGCCCCTGGAGGTGGAAAAAGAAGCCCTGGGCGTTTTGACCGCCACCAGCCTCAATTCCGGGGAGATGGACCGCCCCACCGCCGACTTTCTGGGGATGATGGCCACCCAGATCGCCCTGGCCCTGTACCGGATACGCTCCATAGACGAGTGGACTTCGAGCAAAGAGGTGCTGGAGGCCTACATCAAGAATATCGAAGATGCGATCCTGATAGTTGACTCGGTCAAGCGAATAGTTTTTGCCAACAACACCGCCCAGCAGCTGACGGATCTGCAACAGGGCGTCATCGATAAACTTCCCCTTATTCAAAGCGATAAAGAATGGCTTTCGGCGGCCCTGGAGGATATCTCAAATGGGGCAATCCGGGAAGCTGAAAAGAAAATAATCATCAAGGATAGTTACTGCTCCATTGGGATAAAAGGATTCTTTGAGGAAAAAAAATATACCGGATCCATCATTAAAATCCACAGCCTTAAGCTGGAAGGGCTGGAATACTTCAAAGAACTGACCGGGATGGTGGCGGCCCTGGAGGATGTGGAGCTGCTTCCCCAGATACTTTTAAAAGCGGTCAGGCATTTTGTGGAATTCGATGCCGGCTCGATATTATTTCGGGAACGGGGCGACAGCTTCAGATTTTTGGCCAGCCAGGGGGCGATGATCGACCATGACCCGGACACGGCGGTTCACTTGGTTGCCGGGCTGGCCGAAGCCGCCATCAACGAAGGGCGCACCCTGAGCCTGGCGGGAAAAGAGGGATCTCTGGCAGAGGGGCTGGGAATTTCGGGGATGGAGAAACCCCTGGCCGGAGCCCGCTCGGTGCTGGTAACCCCGTTGATCTTCAAGGGCCATAACACCGGATTGATGATCCTTTCCAAAAAGGACCAGGCCGCCTACCCCGAAACCAACGTGGCCATGATCGACGAGTTGAGCACCGGGCTATCCAAAATATTATGGCAGATAGGGGCAGCCGGCAAGCTGAAACAGGAAAATGCCCTGCGCACCAAGCTGTACGAAATAGGCTTTGCTTCGGGCTCGGTGCTTCAGGTCGGCAGCCTGCTGAACCTGATGATCAGGACCATCGCCAAAGAGCTGAAGATCGACGAAATGGGCATTTATTTTTTTGACGAGGTGCTGGGAGACTGGAATGGCAAAGCCATACAGGCCACCGGTAAAAACAGCGGCTTTCTGGAACTGATGAGGAACTCTGGAATAAAGCTGGATTACGATAGATTGTCGGAGATCAAGGAGATCACGGCCACGGTCATAGCCCGGGGAGAGCCGGAGATAGTTCCCAATCTTAAAGCGGACCCCCGTTTTCAGTCAGCCGACCATTACCCCGGCCTGCGGTCCGGGCTATGGCTGCCGCTGAAGCTTAAGGACAAACCGATAGGAGCGATCAGCGCTCTGTCCAAGCAAACCGGCTATTTCGGGCATGATGACCTGACCCTTCTCCAGGAGCTCTCTCCGCTGGTCACTTTCGCCCTGAGGAGCGCCGTTCTTTACGAGGAGATCCGCCGGGAAGGCAGCCGGGTAGGGGCTATCATAAACTCCATGCCCGAGGGACTGCTGATGGTGGATTCTCACTTTAAAGTGATCATGAGCAATGAGGGATTTGAGGGATTGTGGGGTTTGAAGCAGACCATCCGGCCGGGAGCCGCCCTGCAGGAGGGGATTTTATCCCTGCTGACAAACAATCTGGCAAATCCCAAGGCTCTGATAGATTTTTTCCAGGATTGCGCCGTCTCAACCACCGGTGTGGTCACCCCGGTGGAATTGGAGCTTAAGAACGGCAAGCATCTGAAGATCAGCTCTTTTCCGGTGGAGGAGCTGGACCGGCCGCGGACCGGCCTGGTGATCCTGAGCCAGGACATAACCACCGAGCACCAGATCGCCGAACTGAGGCAGGAGTTCGTGGGCATGTTGTCACATGACCTGCGAAATCCGCTGGCTGCCATAATTGCCACCCTGGAGCTGGCCCTGGACGGGAGCCTGGGCGAGCTGAACGAAAATCAGAGCCAGTTTTTAGGCAACGCCATGAACGACAGCCGGCGGATGCTGGAGATGCTCAACGACTTTCTGGACGGCTATAAATATGACGCCATCGAGATCAAACTGGAGAAAACCAATTTTGACATCGCCCAGCTGATAGCCAAACTGGTGGCCGATTTCTCCCCCTTGGCCCGGGAGCGGAATATCGAGCTTCTGCAGGAAACGCCACCCAATATTATAATTACCGGGGACGAGGGGAAACTGGCCCGGGTGATATCAAACCTGCTCTCCAATGCCCTGAAATTCACCCCCCGGGGAGGGAGCATCATTCTAAAGGGCGTGGAAAGGGCCAGCAGCATCGAGATCGCCATCAGCGATACCGGAGAGGGCATTTCGGCCGAGGACAAGGAAAAGGTTTTCGAAAAATTCTACCAGGTTGAGAAGCGCCGCCACGGCCGGAAGACAGGCACCGGCCTGGGCCTGCCGCTGTGCAAGAAGCTGGTGGAGGCCCACGGCGGGAAAATATGGGTGGAGAGCCAAGTGGGGAAGGGCAGCCGATTTATTTTCAGCCTGCCCCGACAATAACCAAGTACAAAATATCTAAATTAAAGATCAAGAGGTGCGATAATGGCCAAAAAAATCATGGTGGTGGATGATGAGCCCTACATTGCCAGGGTGATCAAGTTCAAACTAGAGCAGGAGGGGTATACCGTCATTTCAGCCAATGACGGCCAGAGCGGTCTGCAGAAGATCAAGGAGGAAAAACCGGACCTGGTTTTGTTGGATGTAATGATGCCCGGGCTTTCCGGTTATGAGGTATGCCAGAAGATCAAAGAGGACGCCGATCTGGCCGGCATCCCCGTGGTGATCCTGACCGCCAAGGGCCAGGAGCGCGACCGGGAGCAGGGAATGACGATGGGGGCCAGCGACTATATCACCAAACCGTTCAGTCCCAACCGGCTTCTAGAGCTGGTGAAAAGCATGATAGGGGACGCCAAGTAGAGATGTTACACCTCTTGTGGCTTTTATCGCTGCCATTTACGGCAATGACGCTTTTATTGCCGGGAAGCCTGTTCCTGAAAATCTCGGCTCTTAGCGCGGCAACGCTGCTGGGCGGGTGGGGCCTAAGCTTGTATTTCAGGCAAAAGAAACATCTGAATACTTGGCAACAGGCGCAAAAAGAATGCGCCTCTCTTAGGGAGAACAGCCAAAACCAACAACGTATCAGCGGGCAGGAGCTGTCTAAACTCAAGGAGATCATCGGATCGTCAAAGAAACAACTGGAGGAAGCCGGCAAATTCGAGAAGGTGTTGAACGAACAGCCGATCGGCCTGATACTGGCGGATTACGAAGGCCGGATTTTGTTTGCCAATCCCGGCATGGAAAATATTACCGGATGGACGGTCAAGGATACATTGGGCAAGGACTGGAATAAAGTGTTCAAGAGCTCCGGAAACGACAATACTGCCAGGATAGAGTCATGTCTGGCTGATCAGGATAAGGCCGAAAAGGAACAGGAGACCATCGTGGCCAAGGACGGCCGGGATCTCACCGTCAATTCCCGGCTATGGAAATACGATTCGGGAAAGAACCTGGGCTGGATTTTCATGCCCACCAGCCCGGCGGTGGATTTCAATAAATTAAGGGACGAGTTCGTCACCAACATCTCCCACGAGTTGCGAACCCCGCTGACGGTGATTAAGGGCTATTCGGAGATCTTGTATGACGAGGCGAAAAAAACCGACCAGCCGAATGCCGAGCTTGTAAAGGTGGTGCTGGACGAGAGCGAACGACTGGCAAGCATCCTGGACTCGATTTTAAATTTCCGCTATGCCAGTTCGGGGCAGATAGGCTTGAGGAAGGAAAAGGTCGATGTCCTGCGCCTGCTGAACATGGTGGTCAACGACCTCAGCCACAAGGCCCAGAAGAAGAATATTGAAGTAATAAAAAAATTCCCGGAGAGCGTTTCTCCGGCCAAGGGGGACATCAACGCCTTAAGGTTCGCCTTCAGCCAGATACTGGATAATGCCATTAAATTCACCAATGAGGGCGGCAGCGTGACCGTTGAAACCGGCGGCTGGCGGCTGGAGGAAGGCCTCTGGAAGATGGAGATAAACTTCATCGATACCGGGGTGGGCATCTCCGCCCAGGACCTGCCCCATATTTTCGATAAGTTCTACCGCACCGATCAAAAGGTGCACACCCTTCAGGGCACGGGGATAGGTTTATCACTATGCAAGGAGATCATCGAGACCAACGGCGGCAGCATAGCGGTGGAAAGCATCGTCGACAAGGGCAGCCATTTTTCGGTGAGCCTGCCGATGTCGGACTGAGGAAAAACAAACGACGCTAAAAATCCGGGGTTTACACCCCGGATTTTACAATAATGTTCCACCGAGGTGTATGAAAACAAAGAATATGATTTTACCAAAGATAAAAAAAATTATTAGGGGTCAGTATCCCGTTTGGATTATTTTTTCAGCGGCGTTTATTCTCCGGCTGGGATATCTTTTTAAAATCAAGGATCAGCCTTTTTATATTTTTCCTTTTGGGGATTCTGCGGCATATTACCAAAGAGCCTTGGAAATATTGTCGGGGAAGATCATTAACCCGGAAATGCCGTTTCTGGGGTCGGTATTTTATCCCTATTTCATGTCGGCTATTCTGCTTTTTTCCAACCAAAGCCTGTTTTTTGTGTCTCTGATCCAGATAATATTCGGCAGCCTGGCCTGCTGCTTGGTCTGGCATCTCTCTTGGAAACTGTCACAAAGCAGGACGGCGGCTCTGCTGTCAGGTCTGACTGCGGCTTTTTACGGGCCGTTGGTTTTTCTAGATGCCGATCTGCTGATGATATCGATCACAGTAATGTCGGCAACAGGCGGATTGCTGTTCTTGGTCAAGGCCCGGGAGGAGAAGAAAACCAGATGGGCAGTGGTATCGGGCCTGCTGTTGGGGCTGGCCTGTTTAGATCGGGCTAACCTGGTACTATTCATCCCGGCCGGAGTTTTTTTTCTATACTCTAAGCGGCAGTCGGTAAAGATTAATCTGGGGCTGACAGCAGCCTTTTTAACCGCTCTGCTGGCCGTAGCCCTGCCGGTAACCATAAGCAATTCCCTGCATAATAAGGATCTGGTCCTGACCGGTTCGAATATGGGAATAAACTTTTTTATCGGCAATAACCCGGAGGCCCCTGGGGTTTTCATGTTGCCGGAGGGCTCCGGCCTGGAGAATTCCAGCCTGTATCAAAGTTCCAAGATGATTGCCGAAAAGGAGGTGGGCCGGGAGCTGAAACCGACAGAGGTCTCCCGCTATTGGCTGGGTCGGGGCCTGGAATTCATCATCTCTCAGCCGCTGGCGGAGGCTCAGCTGATGCTCAAAAAGATCGGGCTGTTCTTCAACGCTTACGAGATACCAAATCATCTTAATTTTTATTTCATTAAAAGGGAATACGCCCCGGTTCTGAATTTCGCCTTCCTGGGATTTTGGTTCGTAGGGCCATTGGCTCTGGCCGGAATATTTTGGCTTATCAAGGATGGGATCAGCGGGACCGGGAGATTATATCTATCGTTTTTAATCATATACCTGATCTCCCTGTTGCCTTTTTTTGTAGCCGACCGTTACCGCCTGCCGATAGTGCCGGTGATGATTGTCTTTGCCTGGGATTCCGTAATCAGGCTGGGCTCCAATTTAAGATTAAAGCAATATCCAGTTTTGACCGCAAAACTCATTACCCTGATAATGTTTATCCTGTTTGTAAACTGGCCGATCCTAAAATTTACCTACAGTTCGGACAGGATAGAGGTGTCCCGGGCCCATCTGGAAAAGGCCATGGCCCAAAAGGATCCCGGAGGTAGCGACAACCGGCAGGCAATAGAGGGTCTTAAATGGGCCATAGAGGCATCCCAGCCTTTCGATCCCTGGAGAGCCCCGGGGCATTTTCATCTAGCCAGAGCCTATGCCTACCAGGGCTATTACTCCGGCGCAATCAGAGAATTGGATAAGGTGAAGGAATTGAAGGGAACAAACTCCCCGGCTGATGATGCCATTAGACTGGTGAAAAATGAATATGACCGTACCGGGGACCTGGTGCGGCACGATGATATTCCCCAAACCCCGTTTGAAAAGGCCCAGGAGTTTCTGAAGACCGGAAATTATGAGAGCGCGATCCCGATCTACCAGAAAATAATAAAGAGGGACCCCTTCCATCTGGCGGCTATAAACAGACTGGGGCTGATATATTATGATCTGAAACAATACCGCAAAGCTTTGCAGGTTTTGAACCGAGGAATGAAAATCTTTCCAGATAATGAAGTACTGAACGAGAATATCTGCCATATCTACCGGCAGATGGGCCAGAATCAAAAAGCCGAGCGGGTACGGAAAAACTTCATTAAAAAACACTAAATGAGATTCAACAACCTGCATAAGATGTTTAAAATATTGAGCGGTGTATATATCGTATTTATAACCTACAACGCTGTTTCCCTGGCCGCCGTGAGGGTCAACGAGTTCTGCTATCATCCCCATCCCAGCAACGACACCGGCCTGGAATGGATAGAGCTTTATAATTCCGATTCCACCGAGCAGGATATCTCGGGCTGGGATCTTTATCCCTCGCGCAGCCCGCACTATATTCTTCCTACCGGGACCAAGATCGGACCGCAGTCTTTTATCCTGATATACCTGCGGAGGGACGGCCTCAACACCGGCACCGAGATCTACGAGGGGACCGCGGGCATCACCAGCAACATGACCAACACTCGGGGTTCGGTGGCCCTGTTCAGCAACAGCGACCGGGACAGCATCATCGACTTCATCCAATACGGCGACGACAGCATGACCTACGAGGCCACCGCCGCCGCGGCCGGCATCTGGACCAGGGGCGTTTTTTTGGATACCGCTTTTTGCGGCAACTCGCTGGGCTTGATATATGACGGTCAGGATTCAAACATCAAAGGCGACTGGAGGGAACTGACCCGGCCCACCCCGGGCTATACCAACCAGCCCTATCCGGTTGACATCGCCGTCTCCGGCATCAGCGCCTCCCCTGATACCCTCATGCCCGGCCGGACCATCACCCTGAATGCCGTGATAAACAACATGGGGCTGGATACGGCCTACCTGCCAGTCATTGAAGTATTCGAGGACACCGATTACGACTCCGTCTGTGATGCCGGGGAAAAAAGGCATGCCGCCATTTCCTGGGATTTTTTAAGCAATCAAAGGACCGCCCTGGCCCAGATATACGGCTTGGCAGAGGGGCAATATAACCTGGCGGTCTCGGTAAGATGCAGCAGCGAGAATTACACGGCCAATAATTACCGCAGTATTATATTGACCGTCGGCAACCCGGTGGTGGTCAACGAGATCATGTATTATCCCAACAGCGGCACTGCCGAGTGGCTGGAGCTTTTCAATCGTTCCGCCGGGCCGGTGGACATCAAGGGCTGGACGGTGGAGGATAATCTGGGAACAGCCCGCCGGATCACAGCTTTCAGCCGTGTAATGATGCCCCAAAGTTACCTGATACTGACCTCCATCGACAACCAACCGCTGGCAGAATGCCCCCGACTGGTCCCGGACGGAGGCTGGCCGGCGCTGAACGATTACGGAGACCTGACCCGGCTTCGGGATCTTCGAAAATTGCAGGAGGATATGGTACAATATGATCCCGACTGGGGCCAGGCCAAAGGAAAAACCTTGGAGAGGATCAATCCGCTGCTGGTCTCCAATACTTCGTCCAGCTGGGGCCTGGCGAAGGACCCTTTCGGCTCAACTCCCGGCAGGCGGAACAGCATCTACCAGGAGAATCTTTCCGCCTGCGCCGAGATTTCCGCCGGGCCCAATCCCTTCTCGCCGGATAGTGACGGCCAGGAGGATCATACCATCCTCAATTATATTCTGCCCTGGGATGATGCGGTGGTGAACATCAGCATCTACGACCGGCTGGGACGCCGGGTACGCAATCTGCTGACTGGTTACCGTTCGTCCAAGGACGGCTGTTATGCCTGGGACGGCCGGGATGAGAACCGAAGAAAATGCCCCATGGGGATCTACGTGATCCTGCTGGAGGCTAAGGAGACCTCCGGGAACGGCGCCATCAAGGCAAAGACCACCGTGGCATTGGCCGGCAAATTATGATTTATTATTGATAAAGGATATTTTCCAATGAAGGGCATGGTACTGGTTTACACCGGCAACGGAAAGGGCAAGACCACCGCCGCTTTGGGGCTGGCCTGCCGGGCCTCCGGACAGAAGAAAAAGATCCTGATGGTCCAGTTCATGAAGGGCAAGGTCAATTACGGCGAGCTGAAATCCGCCAGAAAACTGCCGGGCTTTACCATCAAACAGTTCGGTCGGCCGTCTTTCGTGGACAAGAAGAACCCGGCCCCGGCCGACATCAAAGGAGCTAAGGAAGGGCTGGCGTTCGCTCAAAAGGCCATCACATCCGGCAAATACGACATCATCATCCTGGACGAGCTGAACGTGGCCCTGGATTTCAACCTGGTGCCGCTGGACGAGGTCTTATCTCTGATCTCCGGCAAACCCGCCAAGCTGGAGCTGGTGATCACCGGGCGCTACGCCCATCCCAAGATCATTAAATTGGCCGACCTGGTCTCGGAGGTCAGAGAGGTGAAGCACTACTATCAGCAGGGGGTGCAGGCCCGGAGGGGGATAGAATACTAAACCAATATCAAAAATAAAAGATAAAAAATAAAATACAAAGGCAGGCAAGCAAGAAGGGCCGGATTCATCTCAGAATTTAACAGTTCTTATAGAATAAAGATATTATAACAAACCCATACTAAAGCTCTATGAAAAACAGGTTATATATCCTGCTGTTGGTAACTGCAGCCGGGCAAGTGGGCACACTGGAAAAGGCATACGCCTGGCAGATGTTTTACCGTACCCCAGTCATTGAAGGGCATGTTGTAGATTCCACCACCGGGCAGCCTATTGAAAATGCTGTGTTAGAAGTAAAATGGATTATAAATTCTTATACTGGTTTGGAAGAGCACATTAAGGAAGCAGGGGATAAAATTATAATAACCGATAAAAGCGGTAGATACTGCATACCGACAAAAACCTTTGGTCATATGCCTTTGATGATAATTGGAGGCTCGCAATTCCATCATATAGAAGTTTCGGTTTTACATCCATATTCCGAAGCAGGCGGAGTTTGGTGGAATAAAACTGAACTAAAGTATTTAAGGAAAGGTTATACAGGCATATATCTTGATTTTAGTCATCTAAAAAAGGCTGACAGGGAAAAATGTGAAATAAAAGTAGAAGATGAGATACGATTGTCAGGCATGAAACGTGATGAGTATTTAAAGGATAGGTGGGTTGGTTATCAGGTGGTATTAGATGGCAGGTATGTCAATGATACTTTGCGGTATGACATAAAAATGGTTAGCTTAAAAGAGAAAAATAAGGAAAAAGATTTTTGTGAACTGCCTATTTTAAAGGATAGTTACTTTGACGCAATTAGTAAAATGGGTGTTCATTTGGATATAGATGCAATGTTCAAAAACATATATAAGACATTGAACGAAAAATATGCATTGCACCCCGAATATTCTAAAGTTACGCAGTATATAAAAGAACGGGAAATTAAAATAACAAAAATAATATCTGATGAGAAAAAATAGTATTGCCATTATATAATCTGTGTAAATCTGTGTAATCTGCGGATAGATCCGCCCAGAACGATAAACATAAATTCAGCATATAATCAAGGAGCTTCATGGAAAATGTGATCAAAAAGGCCCTGGAGTTGGGGACGGTGGATTATCTGGAGATACGGCTGGAGGAGAAAGCCGTCACCTCGGTCAACTACGTGGGGCGGGAGCTGGAGAATATCGGGGTCAACAACTCCTTTGGCGGGAACGTCCGGGCCCTGCACAAGGGCGGCTGGGGGTTCTCCTCGTTCAACTCCCTGGAACAGCTGGACCAAAAGGTGGCCCAGGCCTGTAAGGCGGCCAAACAGGTGGGCAAGGGCCGGTCCCAGCTGGCCCAGGTCAAACCGGTGCAGGACCATGTCCGGGTCAGCTTGCCGGACGATCCCCGCAATATATCATTGGCCCAGAAAAAAGAACTGACCGAGCGGTACAATAACCTGATTATGGACTCGCCGGGCATCATCAGCTCCAGCACCCGGTACGAGGATGTCTTCAAGAAGCAGACCTACGCCAACAGCGAGGGCAGCTTCATCACCCAGGAGCGGATCTACTGCGGGGCGGCCTTTGCCGCGGTGGCCAAGGAGGGGGCCAACGTCCAGCGGGCCCATGCCTCGGTGGGAGATACCAGGGGATACAGCACCGCCCTGGGCCAGGAGCACAAGGCCGAGCAGGCGGTGCGCGACGCCCGGGAGCTGGTCAAGGCGGAAAAGGTCTCCTCCGGAAAATACACTGTGGTAATAGACCCCATCATGTGCGGGGTGTTCGCCCACGAGGCCTTCGGGCACCTGTCCGAGGCCGACGAGATCTACCAGAACAAGGAACTGCAGAAGCTGATGAAGCTGGGGACCCGTTTCGGCAACAACGACCTGACCATTCTGGACGACGCCACCCTGCCGGGAGAACGGGGATATTACGCCTATGACGAGGAGGGGGTGCCCTCCGGGAAGAACTACCTGGTCAAGGATGGTCTGCTGGTGGGGCGGTTGCACTCCCGGGAGACCGCCGGGATCATGGGCGAGAAGCCCACTGGAAGCTCCCGGGCCATCAGCTACCAGTTCAAACCCATCATCCGGATGGGCTGCACCTATATCGAGCCCCGGGGCTATGAGTTCGAGCAAATGATCGGCGAGATAGAGGACGGGCTGTACGTGGTGTCGGCCCTGGGCGGGATGACCGAGACAGAGATGTTCACCTTTTCGGCCATGAAGGCTTATAAGATACAGAAGGGCAAGATCGGTCCGATGGTGCGGGATGTCATCCTGACCGGGAATGTCTTTGTCACCCTCAAGAACATCGACGCCATCGGCAACGACCTGCAGCTGCACGGCGGGCTGGGGGGCTGCAGCAAGGGCGGGCAGATGCCCCTGCCGGTGTCGGACGGCGGGCCGCACATCAGGATAAAAGACGTAGTGATCGGAGGCAAATAGATGAAGAACATCATCGATACGATATTGTCCAAGTGCCGGGGCAGGGTCCAGTCGGCCGAGGTGATAGCGTTTCACGGGCAGTCCATGCCGGTGGAGTTCAAGACCGGCAAGCTGCATTCGGTGGAGCACAAGGAGAGCACCGGGCTGGGCCTGCGGGTCATCAAAGAAGGCCGGATAGGCTTCTCCTCCACCACCGACCTGAACAAACTGGATCAATTAGTAGAAAACGCCGTGGCCAGCGCCGGGTTCGGGCAGAAGGCTTTCTTCGAATTCCCGGGCAAGTGCGCCGTCCGCCGGACCAAAATATACGATCCCAAACTGGAGAAATATACTTCCAATCAGGCCATCGCCGAGGGGAAGAAGAACATCGAAGCCCTCAAGGAGAAGGCCCCCAAGCTCAAACTGGACGTCACCCTGCGCAAGGGCCTGACCGAGGTCTACATCGCCAACAGCCGGGGGCTGGATG
Source organism: Candidatus Edwardsiibacteriota bacterium (assembly GCA_020053305.1). Taxonomy (GTDB): domain Bacteria; phylum Edwardsbacteria; class AC1; order AC1; family EtOH8; genus UBA2226. The sequence continues at coordinate 16,650 of JAGVNJ010000052.1, forward strand.
TCTCCTATCGAAAGAGCGTATTCTCCCACAGCCTCTCCGGGATGGCGGTCACCCCCAACGGCCTGCTGTACGTGGGCGACGGGAGAAGCGGCTGTCAATTGACCCGGGAGGGCGCCAAAATAACCGGCAAGATCGTCAAACTCTACAGGGACGCCCAAAAACCGGCCGCGGTTTCCACCGGGAAGATGCCGGTGATCTTCGCCACCGACGCCGCCTATCTTTTAGGGATGGCCATCGGGATGGGGGTCAACGGCAAGCAGGTGCAGAAGAAGGCCTCGCCCCTGACCGGCAAGATCGGCCAGGACATCCTGAGCAAGAAGATCACCATCACCGATGATCCGGGCTATGAATATGCCGTGGGCTCCTCGCCCTACGACGACGAGGGGGTGTGCACCGCCAAGATGAAGCTGTTTGATAAGGGGGTGCTGAAGAACTTCGTCTACGACCTGCAGACCGCCGGGATCCTGGGAGAAAAATCCACCGGGCACGCCAGCCGCGATTTCAGCAGCCTGCCGGCGCCGGGCATCAGCAACCTGGTGATAAAACCGGGCACCGCCCGGCTGGCCGGGATGATAAAGGACATCAAATCCGGCATCATCGTCTACGATTTTCTGGGGGCCGGGCAGAGCAATCTTTTAGCCGGGGATTTTTCGGCCAATATCGCCCTGGGCTACAAGATAGAGAACGGTAAGATCGTAGGCCGGGTGAAGGACGTGATGATATCGGGCAATGTCTACACCATGCTAAAGGACCAGGTGGTGGAGCTGTCGGACGACCAGGAGCTGGTGGTGTCGCGGGGGAGCTTTGTCACCCCGGCGGTGATGTTCAAGGATGTGAATATAGCGGGGAAATAGACCTCACCCCCCGCCATTAGCAGGTGGTCCATATAGGCGGGCAAGCTGCCCCTCTCCAGATAAATCTGGAGAGGGGTTTTACGTTTCCCTCGCCTAATGCTTTAGGAGAGGGGTAGGGTGAGGTCGGGAACCCAGGCCCGTATCATTCCCCAATTTGTAGGGGCGAACGGCCGTTCGCCCCTACCCACATGCCCGACCAACGTGTCATTCCCGTCCCGCATCACGTGCCCACGGCCCCGCTACAAGCGGAGCCTCGACTTTGTCGGGGCGTGGCGGGATAAATTCCAACGGGAATCCAGGCACCGTGCCTGGCCCAATATTGTAGGGGAGGGTTTGAAACCCTCCCCTACCTGCATGTCCGGCAGGATTGACCGCCCCCCTGCCCCCTCCGATGCGGAGGGGGAGGTCTCCCCTAATAAGGGGAGATGAAGAGGGGTATCCTGGCGGGTCTGACCCCTCCCCTGCCCCTCCCCCGGTGGCAGACTGTGTCATAATCGGAGCGGGAAGTAGGATAAAAGGCAAGTTGGGGTTGAGATATCAGTAACTTGACTTATCGGCGGGAAAATGTTGCTGTAAAC
>JAGVNJ010000057.1 GCA_020053305.1 Candidatus Edwardsiibacteriota bacterium
AACTTCTGTACTGTGTTTGCGTGCATCTATTTGTTTCATGCACCAATTATATCACAAACCAGATCATTTTGATATATTTATTTGCCGGGTTAATAATAGAATCATGCCCTCAACCGATTTTCTGGTCATAGGCTCCGGCATCGCCGGGCTGACCTTCGCCCTCAAGGCGGCCGAGCACGGCAAGGTGACCATCGTCACCAAGAAGGACGACACCGAGTCCAACACCAACTACGCCCAGGGCGGGGTGGCGGCGGTGTTCGGCTCCGACGACGGCCTTGAGGATCATATCCGCGACACCATCGAGGGCGGGGCCGGGCTGTGCAACCCGGAGGCGGTCCGGGCGATGGTCAGCGAGGGGCCGGCGCTGGTGCAGGAGCTTTCCCAAATGGGGGTGGGATTCACCATGAACACCCAGGGGGGGCTGGACCTGGGCAAGGAGGGCGGGCACTCCAAAAGAAGGATCGTCCACGCCAAGGACTATACCGGTTTCGAGATCGAGCGGGCCCTGGTGGCCAAGACCCGGGGACATTCCAATATCACAGTGCTGGAGCACCACCTGGCCATAGACCTGATCACCGACCGGCAGGGTGAGAGAATCAGTTGCCTGGGAGCTTATGTGTTGGACACCAGGAACGGCGAGATAGAAGGCCACTCTGCCGGGATAACCTTTCTGGCCACCGGCGGGGGCGGGCAGGTCTACCTGCACACTACTAACCCGGCTATAGCCACCGGCGACGGCATCGCCATGGCCTACCGGGCCGGGGCCACCATTGCCAACATGGAGTTCGTCCAGTTCCACCCCACCACCCTGTACCAGTCGTCATTCGAGGAGAACGAACGCTCTTTTCTGATATCCGAGGCGGTGCGGGGGGAGGGTGGAGTGCTGTGCGACAAAAGCGGCCGGCGGTTCATGTCCGGCTATCATCCCAAGGCCGACCTGGCACCCCGGGACGTGGTGGCCAGGGCCATAGATTCGGAGCTGAAAGCCTCGGGTGAGATATGCGCCTTTCTGGACATTTCGTCCATCGGGCAGGATAAATTCCAGAAAAGGTTCCCCAATATCTTCCAGGGCTGCCAGCAGCGGGTCATCGACCTGAGCCGGGGGTTGATCCCGGTGGTGCCGGCGGCCCATTACCTCTGCGGCGGGGTAAGGACCGACCTGTGGGGGCGCAGCGATATCAAAAGGCTGTATTCCGCCGGGGAGACCGCCTGCACCGGGGCCCACGGGGCCAACCGGCTGGCCTCGAATTCACTGCTGGAGGCCTTGGTGTTCGCCGCCCGGGCCGCCCAGGCATCGAGTGATGAATTAAAATCGCCGGATAATATCCAGCCCTGGGACTATGTGGGTTCGGTCCAAAGCCGGGAAAGGGTGGTGGTCAGCCACAACCTTCATGCCGTCCGGCTGCTGATGTGGAACTATGTGGGGATAGTGCGCTCCGATACCAGGCTGGCGATGGCCAAGAAAAGGCTGCAGGCCATCGCCGGGGAGATCAGGGATTATTACTGGAAATACCGGGTGACGGCCGACCTGGTGGAGCTGAGGAACCTGGTCAGCCTGGCCGGGCTGATAATAGACTGTGCGGACAGCCGCCAGGAATCCCGGGGCCTGCATTACACCCAGGACCATTCAGAGAGGGACGACCGGCATTTCCGGCGGGACACCCTGATCAATTCAGGACGCATCAATTTGTCTTGACAAATGCTAACCTGATTGATATAATTCACCCATAGGTCGTTCCGAGATCAAATTCGGAGCGACCTAATTAATCAAGAAGCCATCTTGGCTGCAGAGAATTTATTTCATTGAGGCTATAAAAGGTTATGGCTATAAAACTATCCGCCCTGATCGATGAATCGCTTATAATCCAGGAGCTTTCCGCCCAGGAATCCGATAATATACTGCGGGAGCTAATAGCCAGGGCCTTCAACAGCAAACGGCTGGCGGCCATGGAAACGGCCGAGGAAATGCGGGACATGGTCCCCGGGGTCGGTTCACAGCTGGGCAAGGGTCTCATCCAGCGCGGCGAGGCCGAGCTGTTCGAGCGGATAAAATACCGGGAATCGCTGGGCACCACCGGCATCGGCGAGGGGGTGGCCATTCCCCATGCCAGAAATGCGCTGGTCAAGGAGATGGTGCTGCTACTGGGCCGGTCAAAAAACGGGGTGGATTTTTGCTCGCTGGATGGCCAGCCGGTGCATCTGTTTTTCCTGCTACTGATCCCCCAGGAGGAGAAGGTGAAGAACCTGGCGGTATTGGCGGAGATAGCCAGGCTGGTGAAAAAGCCGGACTTTATAAACCATCTGCTGGAGGCCCCGGACGCCAAGGCGCTGTATAAATTACTGAAGAAGTCCGAGGAATGAAACTGGAAAGAAAAATATACAATCAGATATTTCGCGTGGAGATGACCCCAGCCCGGATTTTAGTCTTGGGCTTTTCTGTTGCCATCCTGTTGGGGTCGATTCTGCTGTATATGCCGTTCTCCACCACCGCCGGCCACCGCTGTACCTTTGTGGACGCCCTGTACACCTCCACCTCGGCGGTCTGCGTCACCGGGCTGATCGTCAAGGATACCGCCAGGGATTTTACCCCGGCCGGAAAGCTGGTGATCCTGCTGCTGATCCAGATCGGCGGCCTGGGATATATGTCGCTGGCGACGGTATTGTCGCTGATGGTGGGCAGGAAGATCTCCTTAAGGGAAAGACTGATCATCCAAGAGGCCTATAATATTCTCACCCTGGAGGGACTGGCCCGTTTCGCCACCCGGATACTGCGGGTCACCGTCGTGCTGGAAGGCCTGGGGGCAGTCATCCTGAGCCTGCATTGGTGGCGGGCCGGCTTTCCCCTGCCCAAAGCCCTGGTGCTGGGGATATTTCATTCGGTCTCCGCCTTTTGCAATGCCGGCTTTTCCTTGTTCTCCAACGGCCTGGCCGATTATGCCGCCGATCCTGTGGTGTCGCTCACCGTCTGCGGGCTGGTGGTATCCGGAGGGCTGGGCTTCATCGCCATCAGCGACATCTACAAGACCGGCATCCGAAGGACCGAGAAAAGACTGACGGCCCACAGCAAGCTGGTGGTAATGATGACCGTAAGCCTGATTATCGCCGGCACGGTGCTGATATACCTGCTGGAGAGAAACAACACTCTGGCCCAGCTGTCTCCGGCGGCTCAGTGGCTGGCGGCTTTGTTCCAGTCCATAGCGCCGCGCACGGCGGGGTTCAATACCGTCAACATCGGGCTGATGCATTTTCCCACCCTGATGCTGATAATAATCCTGATGTTCATCGGGGCCTCGCCGGGCGGCACCGGCGGCGGCATCAAGACCACCACCTTCGGGGTAATGGTGGCCTCCATCTGGACCATCCTGACCGGGCGGAGCCGGGTGCTGATATTCAAAAAGCGCCTGGAACATGAGTTTATCAACCGGGCCTTCGTGCTGAGCGCCATCGCCGCCATGATGCTGGTGCTGGTGACCTTGCTGTTGTTGCAGTCCGAGATAGCGCATTTTACGGCCGAGAGAATGATGCCGGTGCTGTTCGAGGTGGTGTCGGCCTTCGGCACGGTGGGGCTGTCCATCGGGTCGGCCATCAATCCGCTGCTGAGCTTTTCCTACGATTTCAGCAATTGGGGGAAACTGCTGATCATTCTGACCATGTTCGCCGGACGGCTGGGCCCGCTGACCCTGGGCAGCGCTGTGGTATGGCATCGCAAGGATCAGCCGTTCGAATACCCCGAGGCCAAGGTGCTGATAGGTTAGCGGCCGCTCTTTTTGCAGAGGAGGACGCAGAGGATATGTTATTTCGCTTTTAGTATCTTGCCAAGGGGTTTAAGCGATAGTTGGATAAAAGGGCAAGTAACCGACGGCTATACTTTCCGTTTTCAGTATTCCGTGTTTTCGCTTACGCTACTTGCAGGTCTTTTTCAAGTGCCGTAGCTTTAGCGAAGGCACTCAGGGGTTGGTTTTGTAGAGGCATCTATTGATAATAACTTCGTTTTAATGATATAATCACAATGAATTTAAGCAGGGAGCCATGAGACAATTTGCAGTAATAGGGCTGGGGCAGTTCGGGTCCAGCGTGGCCCTGTCGCTGGCCGAAAAGGGCTGCGATGTGCTGGCCATTGACAGCGACCAGGACCGGGTAAACGAGATCTCGGACCAGGTCAGCCAGTCGGTAACGGTGGATGCCGCCGATGAAAAGGCCTTGAAATCTTTGGGTATGAAGGATATCGATGTGGCCATCGTGTCCACCGGCGAGGATATCGAGGCCTCCATCTCCATAGTGCTGATCCTCAGGGAGATCGGGGTCAAGGAGATTATCGCCAAGGCGGTCACCCCCATCCACGGCACCATCCTCAAAAAAGTGGGGGCCGACCGGGTGGTCTTTCCGGAGAGGGATATGGGGGTGAGGATAGCAGAGAGCCTGGCCTCGCCCAATGTCATGGATTACAGCGAGATATCAGAAACCCACAGCATCGTGGAGCTGGTGGCCCCCAAGAAATTTTGGACCAAGAAGATCTCCGAGCTGAAATTTGAAGAGAACACGATGGTCTCCATCGTGGCCATCAAGCGAAAGGTCCCGGTGATCACCCAGGAGGGAGAGACCGAGTTCCGGGAGGAGATAAACATAAAACCTTCCCCCGATGAGAAGATCAACCGATCCGATATTTTGATTATGATCGGCAGTTTTGAGGGTATCCAGAAGGTCCGGGGAATTTAATAATACGATCAATTAACAGGTTATTTTGATGGACAGTGATAATAGTCAGGAGTTGGAAAAAAAACTAGCCCAGAAAAAAAAGGCAATCGAGACCATAATAGAAATGGGCAAGTTCTATTTTCTGAACCAGAAATTCGACGAAGCTGTGGCGGAATACAAAAAAGCCATAGCCCTGGATCCCAAATGCATTGATGCCTTCTATAATCTGGGCATTACCCTGGAGGCCATCAGCGATCAGGACGGCGCCCGGGACGCTTTTGCCAAAGTGATCGAACTGGAGCCGGGCAACAAAGGGGCCCTGGAGCATTATGACCGGCTGGTGGAGGATTGAATTTCCCGGCTGGCCGTCGGGATTTTACCCCTTGACTTTTATCCGGAAATGATGTATCATTACACCATAGATTAAGCTTACCCTTTAAACTGATCCCGTGAGGTCAGAAAGGAATTATTTATGAAAATCCCAAAAGAATTTTCAGCCTCCAGCCCTGGATGACAGGGATGGAGGTTTTTTTATGCCTGTTTGTCAATCATTTATCCTCAAAAATGCACGAAATAGACTTCAGAATCTCTTGAAAGCATAGAAAATACGGGCCTTTTGGTGTATAATCGCGGCAGCTCACAAAGCGTCCA
>JAGVNJ010000065.1 GCA_020053305.1 Candidatus Edwardsiibacteriota bacterium
ACTTCTGTACTGTGTTTGCGTGCATCTATTTGTTTCATGCACCAATTATATCACAAACCAGATCATTTTGATATATTTATTTGCCGGGTTAATAATAGTCGATTATATTTTCAACCAGTTGATCTAAATATTTTGAGAGGAATATGAAACATAAAAGAAATTATCCGGAAATTGCTGCGGCCGGCGGGTTGGCGACAAAGAACACCGGATCGGCTGAGCAGAAAATGGAGGCGGTCACCGATATCCTTTGGGAGGGATTGAAAGACCAGGGGCTGGCCTGGGTAGGCTTCTACAAAATCACCGATGACCAGGAGGGAATGCTGCTGGTTTGCCGCCAGCCCAAGCCGGCCTGCTCGCCCATCGGTTTGCACGGAGTCTGCGGCAAAGCGTGGAAAGAAAAGAAGGCCCAGGTGGTGCCGGATGTTCACGTCCTGGGAGGCGACCATATCGTCTGCGACCCAAATAACCTCTCCGAGGTAGTGGTGCCGGTACTGGAAAAGGACGGCCGCTGCCTTTATGTGCTGGATCTGGACAGCCGGGAGCTGGATTCTTTCAGCGAGGAGGATGTCAAGGGATTGGAAATGGTGCTTAAAAGCGCCGATCTATAAGCAATATATGACAAAAAGGCCTCCGTTCATGGAGGCCTTTTTGTCCAGGCTCTCGCTTCAGCCCTTTTCGGTCAGAATAACCCCTATTGCCACAACCACCGTCCCGATAATAAAATTATGGGTGATCTTTTCCCCCAAAAACAGCCAGGCCAAAACAGCGGCAAACACCGGCTGAAGGTTGGACACCACCGCCACCTTGCTGGCCTCGATCTTGGACAGGGCCCAGTTCCAGGTCAGGTAACCTACAACCGAGGTCAGCAGGGCCAGATAAAGGATCGATGACAGGCCCGACCAGGTGACCGCCGCGTAATCCTGCCGAAGTATCGGCAGAAGACCGATGGGGATAAAAAGCACCGCCCCGAACATCAGCGAATATCCGGTGACCTGCAGGGGCTGGTATTTTCGCAGCATTTTCTTGCTCAGAATGGTATAGACCGACCAGGTCAGGACGGCAAAGAATATCAGGATGTCCCCCTTGAGTGTCTGCCCGGAGAGGTCGATCCCCTTTTCGAACAGCACCAGCAGAACCCCGGTAAATCCTAGGGCGATGCCTGCAATCTTCAATACCGAAGGCCGCTCTTTAAGCCAGATGCAGGACAGGCACAGCACCATTATCGGGGTGGCGGCGTAGAGCAGGGCGCCGTGGGCGGCCAGTGTGTATTTCATGCCGTAAAGAAAAAGGCCCTGGTTGAACGGCACCGAGAAAAGGGCCAGCCAGAGGAAGGCCCAGCGATCTTTGCGGTCGGGCAGGAAATACATCCTTTTCATGCCCAGCAAGGCGGCAAAGACCAAGGCCGTCAGACCGAAGCGCAGCACGCCCAGGGCCAGCGGAGAGAACTCCCGCAGGCCCAGCTTGGTCATCAGAAAGGTCCCAGCCATGATCACCTGGATAGAGATCAGGACCGCCAGCGGATTGTTGGAAATCGTTCTATTCATACTTCAATGTCTTGACAAGTTGATTGCTATTGAGGATAATACTTGGGCTATGGGCAAAAAGAAGAACACTAAAATAAAATTCATCATCATCTTGACGGCGGCGATTGTCTTTTATTTCGCCGGGTCCATCGCCGTTGATCTGATGCATCTGCCGACCATTGACAACCTGTCAAAAAAGAATCCCGCCAAGACCGCTTTGATGGATCAGCGAGTGAAAGAGGCCCGGGCCAAGAAAAAACCCTACCGGATCAACCAGTCATACATCCCTTACAATTCCATATCGCCCTACCTTAAAAAGGCGGTGCTGGTGGCCGAGGATGCGGCCTTCTTCTCCCACCAGGGTATTGACTACAACGAGCTTAGGGAGGCCATCAAAGCCGACTGGGAAAAAAAACGGTGGGCCAGGGGCGGCTCCACCATCACCATGCAGCTGGCCAAGAACCTGTATCTGTCGACCTCCAAAAGCCTGACCCGGAAGGGCTCCGAAGTGGTGTTGGCCCGGCGGATGGATGATCAGCTCAGCAAGGCCCGGATCTTTGAGCTGTACCTCAATTACATCGAATGGGGCGACGGCATCTTCGGCTGTCAGGCGGCGTCATTGGTTTATTTTGACTGTTCGGCCTCGGAGCTTGATCCCGAGCTGGCCATCAGGCTGGCCTCGATCATCGTCAATCCCCGCAAATACGGACCGTTCACCGACACAAAAAGGATGATTACGCGAAGGAAATGGATCGCACACAAAATGCTGCAATACGAGCATCTGACCCAAGCAGAATATGATGCGCTAACCTTTTAAAAATCAAGTCAACAGGTAAGATGCAGGGCCGCTATCACCAGCGGCTTTTTTTCTTTAAGATCATTGAATCTTTCGACAGCCTGCATAGTGGGCAGGACGATCAGTGAGATTCCGTCAGCCTGGCAATATTCTTCCAGCTTGGCGTCAACCTTCATCAAGCCAGGCAGGCCCTGGCCCACTATCAATACCACCGGTTTCAGGACAAGGATTTCGGCCAGATCCTCCAACTGCAGCAGATGTCCCTCCTGGCGCCACCATTTGTCATCCACCCGGTCGGGGTAGACGATCACATCGGACCGATAATCCAGGCCATCAATTTTGATGTTCCCAAAGGAATAGCTGTCTATCTTCATTGCCAGTTCAGACTTTCTTTTTCTTTACGATAAAAACTTCCCAGCAGATGCATGCCGTAGCTCCAGAGATGTAAAATAATAAAAGAGACTGACAGGGGGCCGATAAAAGGAATGGGCCAAAGGAGCAATGCGATTAGGGGCAGTAGCATGATGGTCCAAAAGAAAAGCAAGAAAGAAATATACTTCTTGAATGTTTTAAATATTGGTTCGATGACATTGGATGGCAGCAATGAAGGCATGGTTTTATTTGTGACAACCATCATCAGCAATGCCATGGGAAAGTATATACAACTGAACAACAAAAGAAATATTATTGCCCATGGCGTTGGCGCCCCCTGATTTTTAACCGACAAAGCCAGATACAATTCTACGGGTAAAAAAGACCAGAAGGTTATCAACAGGAATTTAAAAGCCGGAGCCACGATTGTGTACTGAACATCGGTCAAATCCCTCCAATTGAATACCCGATCGTTCCCCTGGCCGGCCGATCTTATCGTCCTGATAAAATATCCGGGCAGGGTGACCAGCACCGCAAAACCCGCCAGTCCGGTTATCAGGTATACCGGCAGGCCGGCCAATGGCAGGGCTCCGGGAAAAATCATGAACAGGCTCTGGGCCATCTGCCAGGCGGACAGCATCAGGGCTCCCAGGGCTAGGGTCGCTAGTTGTCTGTTTGCCGGAATAAAGGAAGATTTTAGAAACATGATGATAAAGCTATGGAATTATTTTGGTTTATGGTTCGCCGGGTCTTTCCCGGTGATCAGGCGGATAACCTCGGGATTATAAGGCAGGCCCAGCCGGACCGCCCGTTGGTAATAATAAAGGGAGCTGTCCCGGTCGCCAAGATTCAAGAACAGGTAGGACCGGAGCTCGTTGACCTCGACATTGTCCGGGTCCAGAACAAAGGCCTTCTGCAGCGGTTTCCTGGCCGGAGGCAGGAGATCCTGCTTGAGCAGGGATTTGGCCAGACGCAGGTAGAGTATGGCATCGGTTCCCAGGCTGTCGGCATCAACGGCCCGCTGAAAGGCGACCTGGGCCTGGGGATATTTTTTCTGTTGATAGAAGATCAGCCCCAGATCGTGGAGTATGGCGGCGTTGCCGGGATCCAGATCAGCGGCATGGGCCACCTCCGCCTCCGCCTCCGGCCATCTGTCCCGGGCGGCGTATCTCTGCCCCAGCACGTTGTGAGCGAAGAAGGAATCGGGAGAATATTTTACGGCGTTGCCCCAAAAAGAAATGTCGTTCCGGTATACAATCATGTGCCCGATGGAGACCGCCGAAAGCAAAGCCAATATAAAAGCCAGAAATAACGGAGCAAATTTTCTTTTCGCGATATTGAGGATGATGCGGGACTCCACCAGCATGATAAAAAACCCCGCCATGGGCAGATAGAGCCGTTGCTCCAGCAGGTAGGCGAACCCCAGGGTTCTGGCGGCGGTGGACGCCAAGAAAAGCAGGAACCAGCCCAGTCCAAACAGGAAATACCGCTTTCGGTTCATTCCACCCAGGAGGAACAGGGCCAGCAGGCCTGTCAACGCTATCACTCCCGGCCAAAGGGCGGTGTTTTCCGGGATAGGCATGACCGATAGGTTGAACGGCAATAATATCTTGCCCAGATAGCTCACCAGCCCGGCCAGGTTTTCCGCAAAAGTATTGTATTTCACCGAGACCGCTCCCACCGCCTGCGCCCGCAGGAACAGGAAAAAGGAGATCCCCGTCAGCCAGATCAGTACCGGCGCCAGGAGCTTCCGGAATTCCCGGCGGTGGAACAGCAGGAAGTAGAGCAGGCCGACCGCCGGCAGAATGACGGCGGTCTCCTTGGTGAACAGGGCGGTGGTGAATGATAAAAAGTGCCCCAGCAGGAGGGGCAGGGCGGGTTTCTCCAGATATCTGATGAGAGTTATCAACGCGACCAGGGAGAAGACCGCCAGCAGGGTGTCGTAGCGGCCCGGGATGAAAGCCACCGCATGGTTCAGCACGGGATGCACGGCGAAGATCAGGCAGAAGGCCAGGGAAAGCCCTCGGGGATGCTTCAGGGTCCTGAACAGATAGAATAGCAGGCAGGAGGTTGTCAGATGAAAAATGATATTGGATAAATGATAGCCCCAGGGGTTCCGGCCGCTCCACAGGGCGTCGCTGATGAAGGTCAGGGTGGCCAGGGGCCGGTAGTAGGTTCCCGGGGACTGCCAGGCCATGTCGGTCTTAAAGGCCAGGAAAACATTCTTGAGGTTGGCCAGGTGGTGAAAATTTTCCAGGATCAGATGGTCATCGTCGAAATAGGCAAATCCGAAGAAGACAGTCCTGAAATAAACGAACGCTCCCAGCAGGGCGATCCAAAAATAAGGATGCCATCCTTCGGCAAACAGATGGCCCCAGAAGGCGGTTGATTTAAATCTGTCGAGATGCATCCACCAACCTTAAATATTGCGCGGTTTGCAGATCACCTCGTGCACCTTGAGATCGAAGAAATCCTGGGCGTTGGCCGGGGTCAGCACCACGGCGGTGTCGGCCCCGCTGCCGGAGCCGCCTATTGAAATAATCTCATTTTTGACCGAGACCAGCCCGGCATCTGCCGCCATCAATGCGATCTCCAAGCAGACCTTGAAGCCCTGTCCCATGGTCCGCAGGGTGTAGGCGATGATCTCGTCCAACTGGTAGGTGTTCATCTTCCGACGCACCGCTCGGTTGACCCCGCCCAGGGCATGCTGGCAGGTGAGAGCCTTGACGCCCAGTTTTTCTAATTCCCACCGGTGTTCCGGCAACAGCTCCTGGACATCCTTGGCCGAGAATCCGGCCGAGTGGGTCACGGCCACCAGGTTGCAGCCGGTGAAAAGTCGGCCTGCTTCCAATGCCGTGGCTCCTGAAGTGGTGGCTACGATAATGTTTTTGATGCCCAGCTCCGCCGCCCGTTTTTGGGCCAGGGCCAGGGTCTGACCGGTGTTGGCCGGGCCGGACTTTTCAAAGTAGGTTGAACTCATTTATCTGCTCCGTTTTCGATTATCGTTCAGCGCGGCTATTTTCTCTATCCAAGCGGAGGCGCCCATTTTTTCGAAAAGGCTTTTAGCTCTTTGCAGATATGGTAAAGCCCGGGACGTCTCTCCGTCGGTTGATAGTTTTTGTCCGTAATAATAACATCCCCTGGCGGCCCCATAGGGCTGGTTCACCTGTTCGAACAGATTTATTGCCGCCTCGTATGATTCGTTTTCTTCATTTATTCTGGCCAATAGCAAAACGGCTTCGGCCCGACCGGGTTTGGTGTCGATCTCTTTAGCCAAAGCAAGTGCCTTGTTGGCGGTTTGGGCCGCCAAGCACATCTCCTTGTTGGCGATATGAAACTCAGCCAGACCGGTTAACACCCTTCTCTGCGCCTCGCCGTCGGCTATTGAAACGGCTATCGATTGGGCCTCATCCAAGGCCCCCTTTGCTTCATTCAGCCTTCCCAGGTCGACATTCGCCGAAGCGATGTTGGCCAGGCAGTAGATCTGCCCAGGGATATCGCCCGTCTCCTGGCGGATGCAGTAGGCCATGTTAAGGTGGTCCAAGGCCGCCCGATAGTTGCCCTGCCGGAAAAGCAAGGTGCCGATATTGTTGTGATTGACGGCCATGCCCTGGCGTTGCCCCAGTTTTTCCCGGATCAGCAAGGACCTGGCGTAAAAGTCCATAGCCCGGTTGAGTTCTCCCTGGCTGCTGTATATCACTCCGATATGATTCAGGGTGTAGGCCTGTCCCCGCCGGTCGTCGGTTTCCTGTTGTATCTGCAGGGCCTTAAGGTAGAACTCAAGGGCTATCTGGCTGTCTCCCAGGTGGTTATATACATAACCGATATTGGTCAGGCTGGCGGATTGAGCCTGGCTGTCGCCTATCCGCTCCTGGATCTGGAGGGCCTGGTGGTAATGTTCCAGAGCCTTCCGGTAATCTCCCTGGGTGTCGTATATGATGCCGATGTTATTGAGACTCATTGATTCACCGGGAAGGTTTTTGTGCTCACGATGCAGGGACAGAGCGCGTCCGTAATAATCCAAAGCAGTGAGGAAATCGCCCAGCATTCGGTTAATGCCACCAAGATTATTGTAACTTACAGCCAGAGCTTTTCGTTCACCCAGCGATTCTTTGATATTCAATGACCTCTGGTAGTAATCCCCCGCCTGTCGATAGTCGCTTTGATAATACTTGGTGGCCCCGATGTCGTCAAGGCAATTAGAAAGACCCAGATCATCCTTCAATTCCGTGAAACAGTTTATCGCCTCCCGGGCATATTCCAGCGACCGCTGGTAATCTCCGGCCGAGGTGGCCACACTGCCCAATCTGCGTAGTGACTCGGCTTCGATACGAAGATCGTCAATTTTTCTTGAAAGAAAAAGGCTTTTAAGCAGTTCTTCTCGGGCACAGGTGTTTATACCAGTAAGCTGTAAGACATCAGCCCGGCTGTTCAATATTTTGATCAAATCGGATATGCCCGGAGGAGCACCGCGATTGCGATGCCTGAAAATCATTATGTTTTTCGGAGACAATTCTGCCATCAATCGATTTTTAACTAACCAGCTTTTTATGTTCCGATATTCCTGCCAGGATTTCTTCGGCAATTTTCAACGCCATCAGGCCATCGTGCCCGGTCACCAAAGGTTCCCGGCCATTGATCACACAATCGACGAAGGCGGAAAGTTCGGCCTTAAGAGGCTCGATCTTGTCTATCTTCAGTTCCTGGTAATCCACCATCTTGGCCAGGTCCAGCACACCCCGGGGCTCCCCTTTGAGTTTGTATACCTTGACCTCCGGCTTCATGTAGTCAACGTTGATATAGGCGTTGCGCTGGAAGAAGCGGATCTTGCGCTCCTTCTTGGCCGAGATCCGGGAGGCGGTGACGTTGGCCACACAGCCGTTGGCGAATTCCAGCCGGGCGTTGGCGATATCCTCCTTTTCGCTGACCAGATTGAAACCGATGGCCGAGATGTTCTTCAGAGGCGAACGGACGAAGGACAAAATAATGTCGATGTCGTGGATCATCAGGTCCAGCACCACCGGGACGTCGGTGCCTCGGGAGACGAAGGGGGCGATCCGGGTGCATTCGATGAACTTGGGATCGCTTATATGCTCCGAGGCGGCCCGGATGGCCGGATTGAATCTTTCTATATGCCCCACCTGCAGTTTGATCGCCTTTTCTTCGGCCAACTTTACCAGTTCCTCGGCCTCGGCGATCTTTGAGGTGATGGGCTTTTCCAGCAGAAGATGATTGCCGGCGGCGATCACCTCTTTGGCCACTGCATAGTGCAGGCTGGTGGGCACCACCACGCTGACCGCCTGGGTCTGCTTCAACAATTCCCGGTGATCCGAAAAGGCCTTGGTCTTGTGCTTGGCAGCGATCTCTTGGGCCCTTTGCGGATCGCTGTCGGCCACGCCGACCAGCTCGACATTTTTGATCTCGGAATAGACCCGGGCATGGTGCTGGCCCAGGCTGCCCACGCCGATCACGCCCACTTTTAGCTTTGACATAATATTCCTGCAGTTTTTGATTTTTAAATAACAGTAAACTATTTGCGGATATATTTTATCATCAATAGACCACCCCTTGATCCCCTCCTTGATCAAGGAGGGGGCGGGGGTGGTTCGCCATCAGGATCACTTTCCCATCTTGTAAACCTTTTCGATCCTTTCGATCACCCTCCAATGACATTTCAATCCCTTGGGAAACACCACCAGATCTCCGGCGTTGATCTCAACCTTGGCGCTGTCAGCAGGTGTGACTACTACCTTGCCCTTGAAAACATAGGCCGTCTCCTCGGCAGGATATTGCCAGTCGAAGTCCGAGGGATCGCATTCCCAGGATGACCATTTGTCGATACCCAATTTATCTAATTCGTCCTTGGAGGGACGGGATATCATTATTTCCGACATGACTGTTCCTTATCTAAAGGGTTAAAAATAATTTCCAATACCGCAATAAATATTAAATATTTTTGTCAAATCATTTTTCAAAATAACTTCGGGGCCGAACGAATAATAAAAAGGAGCTCTTGGTAAAATAATCAAGTTAGCCCTAACAACGTCAGAAAACACCGTATTGGGGGTATAATGCAAATATTGACAGAATAATAATAAATGAGTATTTTTTAGTTTAAATAATATTGGACTGTTTATTTTTACGCCGTAAACGAACCCTTTTGAAATATTTTTAAATTCCTCGGTTAAATTAATTTGATCATAAGTGCTTTTTGATGTTTCCCTTGAGTAATTGACGCCCAATTCCGGGCTAATAAATATATTTCCCCCCAAATGAAATATGCCTTCTGCGATAAAATATAATTGATTATATTCAACATGTTGCGTTATTGAATCATTAACAGCAGTTGTTATCGGCCCTCCGACATTAAAGCCAGAATAAAAGGCGTAATATCTGCGTTGGTAGCCTAAATTAGCGCTTACTTTACCGGAAATATTATTTAAATTATCTTGGAGTTTTATTTTGGTATTTGGCATATCATACAATAAATTATGATAATGACCCATGCCCAGTTCTAATTGCCACAATAACCCAGGGGACCTATTGAAAGGCAATGTTCCAAAATCACTTTGGGCAAAAAGACATGAAGCCCCAAACATTAGTAATACGGTGCTTAAATAATAGAAATATTTCATATTGTAAACATCATCTCCTGTCGTATATTTATCTCTTCTTACCCCAAATGAAAGCCATGGAAAGGGCTTTGGCCGGGGTCTTCTGGAAATCTGCATACAGGCTATCGAGCAGGGCATTAACTTTCTCGCCCCAGCGCTTGACATAGGCCGGCCTCCGCTCATGCAGATTACCGGTCATGTATTTAACATATCCCGGCTGGTCGGGCATTACCAGCACCGAAGTCTGTATGCCGGCAAATCCCATCTTCTCCATCAGGCTGATGTAATCCTTAAGGTAATGCAGGCCCCAGCAGGCCTTGCCCTCCAAGGCCGCCAGTTCGACATTCATCCTTTCCATGCGTCCTTCGGCCGATTCGGTTTCGACATCTTTGTAGCCATCCTTGATCTTGTCATAAATGACGAATGTCCCGCCGGGAGCCAGCACCCGGACGGAGTCCTTAAGGGCCTTGGCCACGTCGCCGTCATCGCTGACGAAATCGTGCAGGGCGGCCCGGAAGATCACCAGCCCGGCCGAACCGTCGGGCAGGGGAAGGGTGGAGGAATCGCTGACCAGCATCTCTAGGCGCTTGTCTGGTATTGCCTGGACAAGTTTTTCGGCCACCTCGGGCAGTCTTTCGGTGGTGTAGAGCTTGCCTTCGGGCTTGATGAATTTCTCCAGCAGCTGGCGGGTGAATTCGCCCCGCCCGGCGCTGAGCTCCAACACCGGCCCGGTAGCTCCGGAAAAAACCTCCCGCAGGATAGCGTCTTCCTTTTTATCCAGCGGCTCGAGTATCTTCAGGTATTCTTTGGCCTGCTCCACCGAAATTCCGGAGGCCTCGGCCCAGGCCAATATCTCTTTTTCGTCCATCAAAATTTTTCTTCCTTGAGTTTTTGGGCTTTCTTCTGCTCCACCGTCTGTTCCGGCACGATCTCCGGTATGATGCCGGCCGGGCGGGAGAGGACCTTGTCCAGCAGCTGGTCGTAGAGCTGGCGGTCCTTGATCTTGCTGGCGTAATTCTCGGCCATCAGCACCGAGGTGGCAAAATAATCCGGCGCCATCTGCAGGGCCTCGTCGTACATCTGCTTGGATTTCTTCATGTCGCCGCCGAACATGCCGGGAGCCAAAGCGAAATAGGCCCCCAGCCAGCGGGCCGGGCCGCCGTAGTAGTAGGTCTTGTCCAACTGATATAGATGTTCCACCATCTTGCGAGCCTGCTTGGATGACTTGACGGTCTTGAAGATCCCCTTCATCTTGCCCCATTTGCCGATGCAGGTGGCGGTCCAGAATATGCCCCCGGCATACTCCTTGCCCAGCACCGAGACGGCATCACCCATGGATTTTTTATCCACCTCGGTAAGTTTCTTGAATTCGCCATTGTGTTTAAGGGCGGTCAGGCCCCACTCGTGTCCCTGGTAATAATTATCGGCCTTGGCATCGCCCTCCTTGAAGGCATCGGCCAGGAAGTAATAGGCATATGACAGGCGCTCTGCCAGCTGATAGGATGGTTCGGTCTGATAGACTTTTTTGTAAATGGTAATGGCCTTCTCCAGCGAGGCGGGATCTCCCCGGTCGGCCCAGAGATCCTTGGCCTCTTCAAAGCCGGGCTGGGCGAAAGCGGGGCCGATGGACAGAGCGGCCGCCAGCAGGGTCAAAACGGCTTTCTTCATGATGATTCCTTTCGTGATGATTTATTTCCGTAAATATCAATGAATTCCTCTTTGGTCATTTTCAAAAGACAGACATCCTGCCGGGAAGTATCCTTTTTGAAACCGTGTTTGATCAAAGCCTTTTTGCCCGGTTGGTTATCTAACGCCACCGGGTCGCACATTATCTTTCCCCCGAAATCAAAGAAAAAATATCTCAACAGCAAAGGAACGGCCTTTTGGGCATATTCTTTTCCGCGATAGCAGTGTTCGATCTTAATATTGAATTCCGCCGTGCCGGTGGATGGGTCATAGCGGTGAAAGCTTATTTCGCCCACCGGCTGGTCGTTCTGGTTGAATATAAGGAAATACCTGCCTGTTTCGCTTCCGGGGGAGATCATCCGGGCATACCATTTTTGGGCCTGCTCTTCGGAGAGATGAATAGGCCCGCCCACTTCGGCCATGGTCATAGGATCGGCCCACAGCTTTTTGATGTATTTCATCTCCTCGGGCCGGGGAGTGCGCAGAGTAAGTCCATCGGCTTTTAATGTGGGTGCGTTGCTTTGCATGGGATCGTTTTTACAGCAATAGCAGAATATACGGTAAAGAAATCATAATAACATTTGACACGTTATGTAAAATTATCGGTATGAATAAACTTTTAGTTTTCTGAAATACTACTGCGTAAAGCAAACCCAATCCAAAAGCGTGCAATATTTGTAACGTATCAAAATGAAATGTTTTAAAGGGAAATGTGCTAGTATGCGCAAAAGTAAACAATATTGCCGCTATGATCCCGGCCACCGAAAAATCAATTTTGCCTATCCGAAGTTTTCCTTTCCATGATTGGGCAAGTATGGTCATGACAAATCCCCTGAATAGCGGTTCTTCACCGGTGCCTGACAGCAACCCTTCAAACCCGTAATAGCCAAATATGTTTTTAAAACTTATTGGATACCCAATAGGTTCCTTAACACTGCCCCCAATAACATAAATTGCAATGGCGCCAATTATTTCAATCAACGAAAAGATCACAACAAACCAACCGATAATTTTAATGGCGTCCTTCTTGTCATTGAGGTTGAATCCCCAATCCCTCAAATGGCTTTTAAAATATACCTTCATAATGATTATAGTCAATAGTAGCTGCCAAATGTGATGTATAGATACCCACAGAAACATACCATCCGTATCAAGGCTCTGGATTAGCGGCTTAATTAAATTTGTTAGAAATACGGAAATATACGGTACAAATACAATGGCTATGCAAACAACGACTAAATCAATTGTTTTCCCAAAAGATCTCATCTTCAATCCCTTTCCTTGTCATTTTTCAACCGCCACAAAACATCATCTACGCCTGGTTGGCTCTTGAGACCATTAGTACACCACATCGTTTCATTCCACCTTCACCAGCTCGTATTTCTTGCTGCCCAGCCCCATTTTTTCGGCATAATTCAATTGGATATTCCAGTCCACCTCGGGATAGATGTCCCGGAACTTATCGCTGCCCGGGGCATGGGCGGTTTTAAGCACCGAATCCTTATGTCCGGCCGCGGCCATCACCAGGTCGTTGCTGGCGGCGTCAATGGCCACCGGGTCCAGCGAGGCGCAGATACCGATGTCCGGCACGATGGGGTGGTCGGCGTGGCCGTAGCAATCGCAGGCCGGGGAAACGTTCATGATGAAATTCAAATAAGCGATCCGGTTCTTTTTGTGCTTCACAAAGCCCGCCAGGTGTTCCACCATCTTCTCCTGCATTTTCTGAGCCCCGCTGTCCCAGCTGTTGCGGGCGGCGTGGGTGGGGCAGACCACGATGCACGACCCACAGCCGATGCACTTCTTGGGGTCTATAACCGCGTATTTGTCGATAGTGATGGCGTCGGCCGGGCAATTGGCGGCGCACTTGCCGCAGGCGATGCACTTTTCGGCCTTGATGATGGGGCTGACATCGGAGTGCATGGCCAGCTTGCCGCCCCGGGCTCCGCCGCCCATCCCCAGGTTCTTGATCGAACCTCCGAAGCCGGCCAGCTCGTGCCCCTTAAAATGGGTGACGCAAATTATTGAGTCGGCCTTGACCAGGTCATGGGCCAGCTTTACCTTCTTCAAATGCGTTCCGTCCACCTCGACCTCCACATAGGAGCCGCCCCGCAGGCCGTCGGCTATCAGCACCGGACAGCCCAGGGTGTCGCGGATGAAGCCGTGGATAGAGGCGGTCTCCAGGTGGTCCACCGAGTTGGAGCGGGAGCCGACATACAGGGTGTTGGCGTCGGTGACGAAGGGCTTGCCCCCGGCCTGTTTGATCTTGTCCACCACCCGGCGGACATAATAGGACGGTATGAAGGCGGTATTGCCCCGCTCTCCGAAATGCACCTTGACCGCCACCAGGTCGTCCTTTTTGAAGGCTGAGGACAGGGGAAGTTTTTCCAGCAGGAGGTCGATCTTGTCAAAAATGTTCCGGTCGGAGGTTTCCCGAAAGTTGGCGAAATATACTTTGCTGGGCATACGGTATTCCTTTAGAGAAAAAGTTTTTACTCACACAAAGCCGCAGAGAACACAGAGATTTATCTGTTCTGATTGTAAAGCAGTGCATAGAAAGGCAAAATCATTGTCATCCTGAGTAAACTTCGAAGCGATACAGGTTGTAGGATGACAGCTAGTACCATTTCAGCTTGCCAGGTATCAGCTGCCCTTGGGGTGACGTCTGGTGTAGATTGCTTCATTTGCTATTTTTCGATGTTCTCTCGCAATGACTGGAACCAGGGGGTGCGGAGATATATGATTCCCGATACCAAGATCAGTAAAAGTGAAAAATACAGCAGATACAGACCCCAGGGCTGCCAATTAAGGACATAAAGGAATATGGCAGCCGAAAGAAAGGTAACCGCGAATTTCCCCGGCCAGTTTGAGACGGGGATTTTCTTGGTTTTGTTGATCATCAAAAACCCACCGGCCAGGATCAGGGCATCGCGCAAAATTATTAATCCGGTGGCCCACCAGGGAAAGTTCCGCCACAGGGAGAGGGCAAAGACCATCGAGTCCAGGCAGATCTTGTCGGCCAGAGGGTCCAGGATCTTGCCCAGAGAAGATATCTTGCCCAGCTTGCGGGCCAAAAATCCGTCGAAGTAATCAGTGGCCACCGCCAGGAGCATCAATATCAGGAGCGGCAGTGTTTTTTCTTCCTTGAGGCAGAAAATGATCGCCGGCATCAGGGCGATTCGCGACAGGGAGAGGATATTTGGTATGTTCATGCCGTCTCTTCCGATCGGTAAAGCCTGAAATCGCTGAACTGTGCGGTATTGCGTTCACCGACGCATAATAAAAGCTGACCATCGTGATAGGGGATATTATTGCTTTGATGGATCAAAACATCATCAAAATATGTCCAGAATTGGGTTTTGGTGAATTTTATCTGAAGGTAATGCCAACAATTTGCTTTTAAAAGCATATGGTGTTTCAATTCCAGACCAGGATAATGGATCTCTGTTTTTGCATTATAGATTGAAAGATCAAAGTCGGGGTAAAGGCTGATATAGCCGTGGCTGGGGAAACAATGGATGGCAACCCCTTTTTGAGTTTTTGGGGAAAAGCGAAGCAAAATGCCGGAACCATAATTCATCCGCAGATCATTTTCATTTTTCAGATAAAAAGAGACGCCGCCGAACTGCGGCACTTTTTCCTTTAAGCGCATATATATGTTTTTGCTTTCGGCCGTTCCCCGGAGGCATCCGGAATTAGTCTGCCATTGTCCGCTGATTATCTCCCAGTTGTTGATATCGTTAAATTTGTCGCCGAATGCAGCTTCTCCCATATCCGCCTGCTTGTCGAGCGAGGAAATTGATATCTGATAAATAGTTACCTTCCCGGCCAGATTGCCGAATATATAAATATTGCCTATGGTGCTTGTCGAAACCGAACTGCTGAACAATATCCGGTTATCCACGGATATTTTCAGTTCAGATCCGACGAAAAGTACCCGGATATTGTAACGCTGGTTTTCCTGAAGATTGTTTTTCACCACCTGTTCGTTATGTTCCGAGGTACCGCTGGGCGAGAAATGCGCGACAAAGGTTATACGTTCCTTAGTGATTTTCAGAGCATGACCATGGTTTTGATCTGCCGCCCTAAATAGCAATCCTGCTTCGCCGGTAAAGGAGCTGAACTTTACATAGAACGACAGGTCAAAATCCCGGGAAAGAAAGCACAGGTTGTGGGTGACGTTTCCGGTCAAGCTTATTTTTTTTATCTTCAATTCTTTCATTCCAGCATCCGGGTGGTTCAGGGCTTCAGTTTTTGCAGGATCTGACAAACATAATCGTAGGCCTGGCGGTTGCTGGTCTTGGCAAAGAACTTCATGGCGTCCAGGCCCAGGTAATGCTTGTAGCAAGCTATCCGTTCCCGGTAGTTTTCAAGGGGCATGCCCTTCTCGGCGTAATACCGGCGGAACAATTCAACATGATCAACCCCGCGCGGCCAGAAGTCTATGCCGGCGATGTCATAGGCAAAATCGCCGTACATGGCCTCCCAATCCAGCACCGCCGTCACCCTGCCGTCCTGGGCCAGCACGTTGTCATATCCGTACCCGCCGTGCAGCAGGTAACGGTCCTCCGGGCAGGCTTCCAGCAGGGGCATCATCCGGCCGTAGTATTCGTCGAACCGGGTGCGCTCCAGAAAGGAGGTCTGGAAAAGCACGTGCCATTTGCCGAAAAATCCGTCCGGGCGCTCCTCTTCGTTGGCATGGGCGATGAACCGCTTCCAGGAGGGGAACAACCCGGCACCGTCATCGCCGATCCAGCCGTATCCCGTCCAGCGGCCGACGTCGGAACGGTGGATAGCGTGCAGGGTTTGGGCCAGGCCGGGCAGGATCTGTTGGTACTCGGCATCGGTCATTGACTTCAATCCGCGGCCGGGCATCTTGCCGGAGATGCAATAGAACAGATCCTCGAACTTTCCGGTCTTGATGACCGGGGGAATGGGAATCTCGGGGGATGCGAAGTTCTGGTATATGAAAGCTTCCTTCTGGTAGCTGGCCTCCATGCTGCCGGACATGAAACGCAGGATGTATTCGCCATCCCCGGCTTTGAACGACAGCGTCTGGGCGACCAGTCCGCCCTGGAGCGGGGCCGGATCAATGATCGGCCGGTCGAAGGTCTCTTTCAGCAGCGCTGATATTTTTTCCTGAGTGACCTGGGGTTTGACGCTTTCCATGAAAAATTATTTTCCGTAAATAATCGTTAAGATCGTCTCGATACATTCATTACTTTGTGCGGGATACTCGACGACCTATTGTCTTTTTATCCGGTCATCGAGTAACTGTGCAGTTGCGTATCGGGATGACTGTTTCGAAAAATCTTTTTTTGCTAAAAGGGGCAATTCTCCTTTTCTGCTTTCTATCAGCGCTTTCTTTTTAGCATGACCCCATCCCTGAATTTGTTTCTCTCGATTAAACGCCTCGTCGATTCTTAGGTATTCCTCAAAGTAAACAAGTTTTACGGGCTGTTTTTTCTTTGTATAATTAGCGCCCATGGAGTTTTCATGTTCCCTGAGTCTTTTTACTAAATCTTTAGTGCTGCCTGTGTAATAAGTGCCATCGTTGCACTCCAGAATATACAGGTAACACCTCATGTCGCCTCCATGATCTTATCAATGGTCGTCTCGATACATTCCTTGCTACGCTCTGAACACTCGACGACCCACTGGTTTTTAATCCGGTCATCGAGTAGCTACGAAGTTGCGTATCGAGATGACCCGGTGTGTCTACTGCTTTCCCAGCATTTCCTTGGCATGGCTCAACGTGGTATCGGTGATCTTGCTGCCGCCCAGCATCCGGGCGATCTCCTCGATCTTCTCCTTCTCGCTCAAGACATTCACCGAGGTGATGGTGCGGCCCTTCTGCTCATCCTTGCTGACCAGGAAGTGGCTCTTGGCCAGCGAGGCGATCTGCGGCAGGTGGGTGATGCACAGCACCTGCCGGGCGGAGGAGATCTCCTTGAGCTTTACTCCCACCGCCTCGGCGATCCGGCCACCGATCCCGGCGTCGATTTCGTCGAATACCAGCACCGGCACGGCGTCGGTCTCGGACAAAATGGTCTTGATGGCCAGCATCACCCGGGATATCTCGCCGCCCGAAGCAATCTTGGCCAGTGGTTTTAGATCCTCCCCGGGATTGGGCGATATCAAAAACCGAACGGCATCCATCCCCGAGCTTTCGGCCCGGTATCTTTTTTTATTCACATAAACCAGACCTGATCCATCCTCATTTTGCGCGATATCTACCTTGAAAGCGGCCTTTTCCATTCCCAGGTCCTTCAGCTGGCCGACCACGTCCTTGGCCATCTTCTTGGCCGCCGCTTGTCGTTTCTCAGATAATGTCAGGCAGGCCTTCTCCATTTCCCGGCGTTTGGTTTCCAGTTCGGTTTCCAATTTCTTGATATTCTCCTCGCCGTGCTCCACCGAATCCATTTCGGCCTTTATCCTTTGGTAATGGGACAATACACCGGCTATGGAATTCTCCCGGCCGGAGTATTTTTTCTTGAGGGTCCGGATCAGATCCAGCCGGTTTCGTATCTCCTCCAGCCTGGCAGGGTCGAACGAGATGCCGTCCCGGTATTTCCGCAGGTCCCGGGCGATCTCCTCGATCTGGTCATTCACCGAAGTTATGGCTTTCAAAGCAGGCTCCATGCGGGGATCGATGCCGGTGATCTCCTCTACCGACCGCTCCAATGCGCTGAACTGTTCGGTGATAGAGCCGTCCTGCTGGTATAAAAGCTGATAGCTCTCAGAGGAAATGGAAAATAGTTTTTCCGAATTCTCCAGAATGGTTCTCTGGCTCTCTAAGCCTTCCTCTTCGCCTTCGGTCAGCGAGGCCGACTCTATCTCTTTTATCTGAAAATTATACAGGTCCAGTTTTTCCCTGGTCAATTGCTCCTTGTTCCGCAAGGCCTCCAGCTCGGCCTTGATCTTTTGATATTGCTGATAAAGTTCGCCGACAGATATCCTATCCGCCCAGGTCTTGGCGAAACCGTCCAGATAATCCAGATGTTTTTCTTCATACAGCAGGGACTGGTGCTCGTGCTGGCCGTGCATGTCCAGGACGGCGTCGCCGATCTTTTTGAGATTGGCCAGGGTTACCGGGCTGTCGTTGACAAAGGCCCGGCTCTTGCCGGAGGAGGACACCTCGCGGCGGACCAGCAGATCGCCGGTCCAATCCATATCCAATTCTTGGAAAATGGCAGAAAGATCCTTGTTCTTTCCAAGAGCAAACTCGGCCTCCACCATGGCGGCCTTGGCGCCGCTGCGGACGCTGTCGGTGTCGGCCCGCTCGCCCAGCACCAGGCCCAGGGCGCCGATCAGGATGGACTTGCCGGCGCCGGTCTCTCCGGTGAGGATGTTCAGGCCCGGGGAGAACTCGACGTCCAGGGCCTCAATCAAGGCGTAATCTTTTACGGTGAGTTTTTTAAGCATGACTTTTTTTAGTAATTGAGTGGTGTATCTTCGACTTAGTAATAGACCGCCCCTTAATCCCCTCCTTGCACTTCGACAGGCTCAGTGCAGGCTCAAGGGATGAGGGGTGGTTTGTTGTCGTTTTACGGCGTGACCGCTATTCCCCAGGGGCCGCTGCCGACTGGTGGTTTGGTCGTTTGCGCGGTGTAGCTGTCTCCACTCCGGCTGACAACCCAAATATTATTGCTGCCGGAATTCGAGACATACAGATACTTGCCGTCCGGGCTGTAGGCTAGGCCCTTGGGCCAAGTGCCTACTGTCACCGAAGTCAGAGCAATTCCCGTAGAAGTATAGATCCTCACCGACTGCTCTTCATAGCAGGCTATGGCCAAATGCGCTCCGTCAGGCGATATCGCCAGACCAAAGGGATGATCGCTGATACCTGTGAGCCGGAACACTTCTGAAGCGTCAGATATTTTTATGGCCGTGATCCCGGTGCCGGAAGACACATATAACGTATCGCCGGTAACGCCCTTGACTGCTTCTTCACCATTGTTGGGAATGGCGGCCGTGACCGGAGCACTGTGCAGATTGCTGGTGCTGTAGATCTCTACCTGTCCCCAACACAATACTGCTATTTGTGCGCCACTCTGACTGAAGCAGACGCCTTTGGGAAAAGCTGCGATGGTCTGCACCGAATCAAGCTTGGTGGCGTTAACAGCATCAATTAAGTAAAGCCATTTATTGAGGGTGTCGGTTACCGCCAGGCGGGTCCCATTTGGGGAGAGTGCCAACCCGTAACAGGTGGACGGCAAATCGAAGGTGGCAAAATTTTGTAAATTGTGTTTCTTAAGTTGTATAAATGCAAGAGTGTTCTGGGTAAGAACATAACCCATGCTGTCATCGGCGGAAATTCGTATCTGCCTGGGTGACGTGCAAGGCAGGAAACCTACATACAGCAAATCATTTTGCTGAAGCATGTCAACCTTGTCTGCCGTTTTACAGCAGACATAGATCCCCCGTACCGTGGTGAAGCTGGAATTCCATGACGAGGCCAGATTATTCCCCGCCAGGTCCCGGGCGCCGGTGCCGACCGTCACCTGGAATTGACGGCGGAAAGCCAGGGTCTCGGTCAGGGTGAAGGTCATGATGGAATCTCCGCTCCAGGTGAAATTCCCGGTGGCGGCAGGAGTTATCGAAAAAGCGGCCCGGGCCGAGGCGGTATC
The DNA here is from genome assembly GCA_020053305.1 of Candidatus Edwardsiibacteriota bacterium. Taxonomy (GTDB): domain Bacteria; phylum Edwardsbacteria; class AC1; order AC1; family EtOH8; genus UBA2226. The sequence continues at coordinate 19,619 of JAGVNJ010000065.1, forward strand.
CATCACTTCGGAGAATCTTACGATCACTGACTTATTCACCGAGACCAGGGTGTCATTGTTGACCGGGTCCAGCGACAATACCTTGGGCTTGACAGTGTCGGCGATGGTGGTAAAAGACCAGGAATGCTGGGGCGACAGGCGGTTCCCGCACAGATCGGTTACGCTGGTGTCGAGTATGGCGGTAAAGGTCATATCGTAGCATAATAACGAAGAGGGGGAAAAGTTTATTATGGAGTCGCTCTGCAGGGCGGCATTGCCCAGGATGCTGGTAACGCCGGTCAGGGAAAAAGCCGAGACCGACCAGGGGGCCAGTTTCTCGGAAAGGACCGCCGAAATGCTGGCGGTGACGCTGACCCCGGTCTGGCCGCTGGTCGGGTTAGTGGAGACCACTGTCGGTCGAACGCTGTCGGTATTGGCCCCGCAGATAAAGGACGAAGTGTAGACCGCGGCCAGGGCCGTTCCGGCGGTGTTCTGAGCGGCGGTGGCCAAGGTGATCCGAATGGTGTCGCCGGGGGTATAAAGAGAATCCGGCCGGAATATCAGTATCCGGTTCCACCAGGTCTTCTGACCGGTCATGCCGGTTATGGTCAGGGCGTTCTGGGTCTCGGTCTGTTTCATGTCGGCGCTGAAGGTCAGATATATCAGGCTGTTTCCAAAATTGTTTATGCTGTTGGCCGGCGGATATACGGCGATCACCGTCGGCGCGGCCGGAGGGGTGTCCGGCGGGGCCACCGGGTCGCTCTTTTTGCCGCAGCCCTGGACAATAAAAGTTGCCACAGCTACCAATAAAACCAGGTTAATAAGTTTTTTCATCGCTTTTATCCTCATAAACTTTTTATGTAGTCCCCTCCTTATTCAAGGAGGGGTGGGGGTGGTTTGTCAAATTTCAGCCAGTATGGTTTTAAGAACACCCTGAATATTTAATAGAACATCAGTATTATAAAATCTCAATACTTTAATACCACAAGATTCTATTGCTGCTTGCCTTTCTTTATCGTGAATAGTTTTATCACCAAAGCCATGAACGTTACCATCCAGTTCGATCGCCAATCGTTTTTCCGGGCAGTAAAAATCCAGAATGTAGTTTCCTAAGCCAGGTTGCCGCCTGAATTTTAATCCATTTATCTGTTTAGCTTTTAAGTGTTGCCAAAGAATTATTTCTGCTTTGGTTGAATGGTTTCTTAAACGCTTTCGAACAATTTTTTGTTCTGGCCTGTTATGCCTTCGTACCATAAGCAATACCTCCCAGGCATTAGACCACCCCTTCTGTCCCCTCCTTGATCAAGGAGGGGACAATAACTTGCCCCGGATAACAGTCAAGAGGCACCAATTTCAACAATTTTCTCCCCGGGCGCCCCATTTTAACTTGGTCCTCAGAATATTATAGAATGATGAGGCCGCCGGTCTTACCAAAAGCGCCTTTCTATCGGCCTTGGTGATGGTCAATTTCTGATCGTCCTTTAATTTAGCCACGGTCTGGCCGTCGGCCACCAACACCGCCCCCTCGTTCTTGCCGTGGACCACCACCGTGATGGTCTTCTTCATGGAGACGATCATGGGCCGCAGGCTCAGGGTATGGGGGCAGATGGGGGTAAGCACGAAGGCGTCCATATCGGGCTCCACTATCGGCCCGCCGGCCGACAGGGAATAGGCGGTGGAGCCGGTGGGGGTGGCGATCAGCATGCCGTCGGCATAATAGCGGCTGACGAATTCGTCTCCGATGGATACCGTCAGCTCCACCAGGCGGGTGGGCACCCGGATGTCGAAATCGTTCAGGGCGAAATAATCAGTGCCTCCGCACCGGGCCTGAATGATGGCCCGTTCCTCTACCTGATACTGTCCGCGGATCACCTGCTCCATGCTTTGCTGGATATTGTCCTGTGATATCTCGGTCAAAAAGCCCAACGAACCCAGGTTGACCCCCAAAACAGGCTTTTGTTCATTGCCCATCAGTCTGACGGCCCTCAGCAGGGTGCCGTCGCCGCCCAGCACCAGCATCATATCGCAGCGGGCGGCCACCTGGGCCTCGTCGGCCATCTCGGCATGGCTGATATCAAAGCCCTTTTCGGCCAGGACCTTTATGCCGTGGTCCTTAAGCCATCCCGCTACTTCGCGCACTATGCGTTCGGCCCCGGGCCGGTTCTGGTTGTAGATCAATCCGTAGGTTTTCATTGTTTCATTCCTTTTGACTAAACGTTCCCCTTTTTAACCACCAAGACACCAAGCATTTTATCTATATACTATTGTCATCCTGAGTACACTTCGAAGCAATACTGGCTGTTGGATGACAGTGGCCACCCATTCGGCCAGCGGGGCAGGATGCTTGGCTCAGGGTGACAAGCCAAATTCAATATTCTATCTGGTTGAAGTCTTCCTGTCTGTAGACCTTGTTGCACTTGGTGCAGGTGATGGATAGGATATGCTCGGTCTGGGGCGAACAGATCAGATTTCCCGCTCCACCGTCTCGATAACCTTTTTGGTCACGTCATCAACCGTGCCCTTCAGCCTGGCCCCGGCGGCCTGGAGATGACCGCCGCCCCCGAAGATGGCTGCCAGCCTATTTACGTCCACCCGGCCCTTGGAGCGGAAGGAGACCCGGACGATCCCGTTGCCCTGCTCCTTGAACAGCAGGCCCACCTCGGCCCCTTTGACCGACAGCACATGGCTGACGAATTCCTCACTGTCGTTGATGTCAAATCCGTGCTTCCGGGCTATCTCCTGGCTTAGGGCCACCCAGGAAACCTTGCCGTTGGCGGCGGTCTTCAGATCCGAGAACAATTGCCCCAGCACCTTCAGATGCCTCAAGGGATGTTGGAAATAAAGCTGTTCCGATATCCAGGCCAGCTCGGCCCCGGACTCCATCAGCAGGGCGGCGGTCCGTAAAGTTACGGGAGAGGTGTTGGAATAACGGAAGCCGCCGGAGTCGGTCATGATGCCGGACAAAAGGATGGTGGCCTGCTCGGCGCTCAGCTTGACGTTCAGCTTTTGTGATATCCGGTAGATCAGCTCGCAGGTGGAGGAGGCCTGGGTGTCTATATACTGGATGTGCCCGAAACCGTCGTTGGAGACATGATGGTCTATCACGATCAGTTCCATGGTGGCCGGGGTGATCAACTCCGCCGCCTGGCCGATTCGCTCGGGGTTGGCGCAGTCCACCACGCAGACCGCGGTGACGTTGGGAGTCTCCATTTTATTGGATATGAATTCCCAGCCGGGCAGGAAACGGTACCTCTCCGGCACCGGGTCCTGGTCTATTATGCTGGCCTGTTTGCCCAGGGTTTTAAGCACCGAGGCCAGGGCCAGCTGGCTGGAGATGCTGTCTCCGTCAGGGTTGACATGGCTGGTGACCATTATCCGGCGGTGCTTTTCCAGGGCCTGGGCGATCTCACTGGCTGTCATCGGGCTTCTCTTTCGTGGATATCTGATTTAACAGACGGTCTATCTTATCGCCGTAGGCGATGGACTCGTCCACCTTGAAATCGAAATCGGGGCAATAGCGCAGCCTCAGCCGGCTGCCCATCTCCCGGCGGATGAAGCCCTTGGCGCTGTCCAAACCCTTCAGGGATTCCTGCTGTTTGTCCTTTTCCCCGAATATGCTGACGAACACTTTGGCATAGCGCAGGTCGTCGGTCAGGTCAACCCCGGTAACGGTGATGAACCCCAGGCGGGGGTCCTTGATGTGGTTGGAGATGATGTCCGACATCTCGCGTTTTATCACCTCGGCCACCTGGGAGGAACGTTTGAAATGCATAAAGTTAGCCTCCTAATACAACTTAACATTTTACCATACAGATTTATGATTGCAAGAGAAAAATATAGAAAAAGACAACAAAGCTTATCGCCAGGGCATAAAACCGCTTGACATCTCCATCAAGCTATCGGATAATAACTTCCGGCAGATCGCCCGGGTATCCATATCCCATTATACGTATAGGAGGAAAAATGACCGATCAATTGACCGAAGTTACCACCACCGGCTGGGGCAAGAGGATCCTGAACTCGTTTGTCGGGGTGCTGGTGGGACTGGCCCTGTTCTTCATCTCCTTTATAGTGCTGTGGAAAACAGAGGGCCGGACCGATTTCGCCAAGCTGGCGCAGAAGGCTGTCATTGCATCGCCATCGTCGATAGATCAGAACGCCCAAGAACAGCTGGCCTCGGCCACCGGACCGCTGGAGACCGCCGATCTGGTGGGCGATCCCGATTTCATCACGCCGGGAAACTATCTGATCCTGACCCGCCAGGCCGAGATGTTCGCCTGGAGGGAACGGGTAAGCACCAAGACCCAGAAGAACACCGGAGGCAGCGAGACCACCACCAAGACCTACAGCTACGAAAAAGGATGGGCCGAAAACCCGGAGAACTCGGGGGATTTCAAGCAGCCGGAGGGCCATGCCAACCCCCCGCCGGAAATTTCCTCCCAGACCTTCACGGCCAGACAGGCCCAAGTGGGGGTCTATGAATTGGATATGGAGCGCCTGAACCTGCCATCGATCGAGCCCCTGGACCTGGGGGGCGGAAAGATCCTCAGGGAAAAAACCAAGGGATACACGGCCACCGAAGAATATCTGTTCAAGGGGCAGGGTTCTTTGGCCGACCCGCAGATCGGAGATACCCGGCTATCGTTTTATGCCCTGTCATCCGGCCGGAGGGCCACGGTCTTCGGCAAGCTGACCGGGGGTATGCTTGATCCGTATTTTTATAATGGCGAAAAAAGCTTCTATCGGGCTTTTCTGGGCACCAGGGATGAGGCCGTCGCCAAGCTCAAGCTGGAATACAAGGCGGCCGGTTGGATCGGCCGGATCATCGGGTTTTTAATGATGTGGATCGGGCTGCTGATGCTGACCGGCCCGCTGCACACCATCCTGGACATGCTTCCTTTTTTGGGTTCGGCCAGCCGGTTTGTGATCGGCCTGGTAGCCTTTCCCATCGCTTTGGTGCTGTCGGCGATCACCATCATCGTTTCCCTGATCGCCCACAATATAATCGCCCTGTTGGTGGTGCTGGCCATGATAGCCGGGCTGGTATTATTCCTGAAGGTTAAAAAGAAAGCGTAGCTAACTTAAAACGCTGTTATTTAATGTTGACAAATAATATGCAATGCTATATTATTAAGGCGTAATAATTTGATATAAAACAATCATCAAAGGAGCAATATGAAAAGATTTTCCATTGCATTAAGAATAGTTTCTTTTTGTGCATTATTGGTAATATTATTTTCCTGCGCCAAGAAAAAAGAATCCATAGCCGATGAAGCTACGATAAACAGCACTGCGCAGAAGACAAATGAAAGGGCGGTGTGCATAATTGAAGGGGCTTCGCTTTGGAAGGAACCGGGAAAAGGAAAAAACAACTGGCTTTCTTCATTGAGTCTTGGGGAGACTATTGAATGGCTTGGTGAAAGCAAATTAGACTCCACCGACAATAACCGCGAGTATGTAAAAGTGGGCTTATCTGACGGCACCGCCGGATGGGTTTCTTCTTACTGCGTAATAAAAGGAGCTGAAGCAGGCGCCATCAAAGAGGAAACTCCGATTTATAAAAGACCAGATATTCTGACGATAACTCCTAAAAAATTATCACCAATGGCTGTTGTTGCAGTATTGCAAATAAAAGACGACCTTTCAGAAATCGTTGGGGAAAATCAGAAAAACAATGGATGGGTAAAATCCGAAATGATAACCAAGGATAAAGAAGACGTGACAGTTGCCATTTTGGCTAATAAAAAATTTAAAGAAAACCCCAAAACGCCAAAGGAAACGCTTATAAAGGAAATAATTGAAACGAGCCCTTATCCAAATTCTTTTTTCATCAATTCTCTGAAAAAAGAAATTGACATGGATGATGGTGCTGTATCAACAACAAATGTGATCAATAGCGAAAGTGCAACGGATGAAGCAGCCGGTGAATAAGGTTTAGAGACAATTAAGATAATACAGCCCTCCTTAAAGGGGGCTGTATTTTTATGTCGCAGCAAAGTCAATTGTCGCAGCAAAGTCAATATGTCAGGGTAACTGCCAAGTAATAATGTCAGGGTGATGCCGTTGTTAAGTGACAGCAAGGGATTGAACCTTGCGTTACGA
>JAGVNJ010000013.1 GCA_020053305.1 Candidatus Edwardsiibacteriota bacterium
ACTATTTGCTGCGAAAACAATGAAAGCACAAGCAAACATTACAATGATTTTATTTTTCATAAGGCGGGGTTCCTTGTAATGAGGTTAATGGCTGCTAACTAGTGGGTTAACGAAGTGCGTGTATTTTTTGTTTTGGATGCTTGATAAAGGTGCGTGTATCCCGAACCAGTGGTCGGCTTTGCGCACCTCTTAAATTATAGCCCTAGAAACGTTGCAAGTCAATCACTTTTTCTTTATCTTCAGTCTGTCTAACGGACTGATTATTTTACCAAGGCTTTGCTTGGATACATGGGTGTATATCTCGGTAGTTTTAGAGCTGTTATGGCCCAATAATTCCTGAATATACCTCAGATCGGTGCCATGCTCCAACAGATGGGTGGCAAAACTGTGCCGCAGGGTGTGGACAGTGGCGTGTTTTTTTATTCCGGCCTTCCCGCAAGCCATGGCAAACACTTTTTGCACGCTGCGGGGGCTGTATTTGCCTCCATCAGCGCCTTCAAACAAATATTTCTTTGGTTTGTATTGGCGGTAGTATTCCCTCATCAAGCCCAGGATGCTGTCCGATAAAATGGTGACACGATCTTTCATGCCTTTGGCCGACCTGATGGTGATCAGCTTGCGGTTGCTGTCTATGTCGGTGATCTGAAGGTTGACGGCTTCACTCAGCCTCAAACCGGCCGAATAGATCAGGGAAAGCAGGGTCCGGTGCTTGAGGTTGTCCGTCTGCTCAAAAATGCTGGTCACATCTTCTTCGGAGAGAACCGACGGCAGTTTCTTTTCTTTTCTGGCCCGGGGCAGGGAGTAGATAGTGCGCGGCTGGCCCAGCACCTTCTCATAATAAAATTTGATGGCGTTGATCGCCTGGTTCTGATATGTTCCGGAAACATTTTTCTCGTTGACCAAATACAGCAAATACCGCTTGATTTCTTCCTGCGTGATCTCCTGCGGCAGGCGGTGGCCGAAGTATGTCAGGAACAGATTGAAGTGCGTAAGATAAGCCTTAATGGTGCTGCGGCTGTATCTTCTTAGCTTCAATTGTTCCAGATATTCCGGCGGCAGGGCCGGGTTTTTCTTGTCGGCATAGCAGTGATGCTGCCGGTCTGATATATTCCCCTTCCCTGGCGGGGAAGAGCCCGCACTGAGATGGCACGATTTGTTGCTGTCGAAGGGGGATAAGGGGTTAGGTCTACCCTGCGGAGGCTGATGGGATTTGTTCTTTGATATGATTTCGGCCAAGCCGGCGAAGGTCTTTTCCAAGTATGCCTGATAATCCTCCCGATAAGGGACATGCCAGCACTTCTCCGTCCGGCTCCAGGCCCGGCCGGGGATGGTCTTTACTTTTTCGATCAATAGCGGATCGTAGGGGAATGCAAGCTTGATGCGCTTTGTTCCTTGATATTCAATAACCGAGCAGATAACCGTTTTCATAAGGCTTATAAAAAATTCAAACCCGCTTGTTAGGCGGGTTTTTAAATTCGTTCGGCGGTGAATTTTCCCTGGGTCCAGGATAACAGCAGTGGCAGGATGTCATCGCCGGCCTGCCCATCCATGGTGTATTTAGTAAGTACGGCATCGGTTATATCTATCCGGCCGTTCTTGCCGTCCGGGCTGCTCATCTCTATAAAACCGCTCCATCCTCCGATGGAGAACATGTCGATCAAACTGAATATCGATATGATGGAAAGATCGCCTTGGAAGGTCTTGGCCTTCTGGGCGAACAGCTTTTTGGCCTCCTCGGAGAGGCGCAGGCGCATATCGATGGTCTTTAAAAGGTCCTGCCGGCCGCAGGGCTTGGTGATATATTTGGCGGCGCCCAGCACGTAGCCCTGGATGCGGTTCTCCAGTCCGGTCTTGGCGGTCAGGAAAATGAAGGGAATGCCCCGAAGGTTGGGATCCTTTTTGACCGCGCGGCACAGCTCGTAGCCGTCCATATTAGGCATCATGATGTCCGACAGGATCAGATCCGGAGGATTGCTTTTGATGAGCTCCAGGGCCTCCCGTCCGTCAAAGGCGGTGGTCACCTGGTAGCCGCTCTTCTTGAGCTCAAACTCCATGATCTTAACGATATTCGGCTCGTCATCGGCCACTAATACTTTGTAACTGCTCATAGCTAAAATAGTATAAACCAAGTGAATAGCATTGTCAAGAAATATTTAGGGGATGTTTTTTGGGACACGGATTTTTACGGATTAAACCGGTGAATATTTAGAACAGCCTGTAAGGCTGACATAAAGCATATCAATTGATCACATCCTTACCGTTGCTTAATCAATGATGGGTTAGAAGGTAGAATAAAAAATTACCAACTCAACCCCTTTGCCCCTTCTCTTGCGAAGAGAAGGGGTCGCTTGCCAGCCTATATGGGTTACCTGCTAATGGCGGGGGATGAGTTTACGTTTTACCCTTTCGCCATGACCCCCACCCAAACCTGCCGTTGGCGGGGGCCGTCGAATTCGCAGAAGTAGATGCCCTGCCAGGTGCCCAGCAGCAACCGGCCGTCTTTTATGGTCACTGTCAGACGGCAGCCCATCAGGCTGGATTTGATATGGGCCGCCGAGTTGCCCTCGCCGTGCCGGTAGTGATTGTCCCAGGGGACCATCCGGTCAAGCTGTTTTAAAATATCCTCAACCACCGTGGGGTCGGCATTCTCGTTGACGGTCAGCCCGGCGGTGGTGTGCGGCACCCAGATGTGGCAGAATCCGTCGGCCATACGGCTTTCGGCCACCAGCTTCTGCACCTGGCCGGTGATGTCAATAAACTGGCTGCGGGAAGCGGTGGAGATTTGAAAAGAATCCATGGCGGAAAATTTTGGTTTAATAATGTTATGGGGCATCGGTATTTGAAGTTTTGTGTCTTAGTGTCTTTGTGTGATAAATCAGTTTCGACCCGCCCTTAAATCCATAATAATCGGTGCAATCTGTGAGCAAATCACTGGTCTGCTTCTACGATACAAGCCTATTAATTATCTCCTCCGAATCCACCCCGGCCGCCTCGGCGTTGAAATTGGTGATTATCCGGTGCCGCAAAACCGGCAGGGCCAGGGCCCGGACATCGTCTATCGATGGAGCCAGCCGGCCGTCCATAATGGCCAGGGCTTTGGCGCCCAGTATCAGATACTGGGAAGCTCTGGGGCCGGCCCCCCAGGATACGTATTCTTTTACAAAGTCCGGGGTCGTTTCGCTTTTGGGACGGCTCTTCTGGGCCAGCCCCACGGCGTATTCCACCACCTGGTCGGCCACCGGCACCCGCCGTACCAGCTGTTGCAGCTCGATGATCTGCTGACCGCTCAATACCGGCTGGATATCGGCCTGGTAGGCCGAGGTGGTGGTCTTGACGATCTCCATCTCCTCGGCGAAGGAGGGGTAATCCACGAACACGTTGAACATGAAGCGGTCCAGCTGGGCCTCGGGCAGGGGATAGGTGCCCTCCTGCTCGATGGGGTTCTGGGTGGCCAGCACGAAGAACGGCTCGTCCAGCTTATAGGTATGGCCGCCGGCGGTCACCTTGCGCTCCTGCATGGCCTGCAGCAGGGCGGCCTGGGTCTTGGGCGGGGTGCGGTTGATCTCGTCGGCCAGCACCACGTTGGCAAAAATCGGCCCCTGGATGAACTTGAAGGATCTCTGCCGGCTGCCGGGCTCCTCCTCGATGATGTCGGTGCCGGTGATGTCCGATGGCATCAGATCCGGGGTGAACTGCACCCGGTTGAAGCTCAGGCTCAGGCATTGGGCCAGGGTGTTTATTATCAGGGTCTTGGCCAGGCCGGGGACGCCCACCAGCAGGACATGGCCGTTGGTCAGCAGGGCGGTCAGCAGCTGGTCCAGCACCGCCTCCTGTCCGATGATCACCTTGGCCAGCTCCTTTTTCAGGTCCCGCCGGGCCTGGTTCAGTTTTTCAATCGTCTGCCGGTCGTTCTTATTCTCTTTCAATGGAATGCGCTCCTAAAAGTCATTGGCTATTAGTCTAACAAATGGGAGCGGGATAAGTCAACGAAAATTTTGCCGGGGAGCGGGCCGGGGAATATCTTTTGCAATGATATTTGTTTCTTGACATCCCTTTCCCGATATGTTATTTTTACAAATCAAGGTAATCGGTGGCTTCTGCAAAAACACCTTTTACCACGCTTGCGCGCCACCTCTTTTATCGGTGTAAACTCCGCGCTACAGCGTGCAGGCACGGAAACACTGAATTACGGAAGGAAATCACCAATAGAACTAACATTTATTACTACGGCGATTAAATAAAGTGATTTGTCATTCCTGCCCCTGTCATTCCAGCGCAGGCTGGAATCCAGGGCTAAACCCTGAGCCAGCAGGGCTTGCATGCCTTACACAGGGCAGGCTTCCAGCGGGAGCCCGGGCCTGGATGCCATTCGAAATTTATCCCGCCCTTGATGCGGGAATGGCATGACAATAGGGATTATTGATCTATTTAAGCGCCGAGATAATAATAGCTGTTATTCCGTGTTTCTAAAAATTCCGTGATTTCGCTTACGCTACCTGCATGCCTTCTTCAAGCGCCATAGCTTTAGCGAAGGCACTCAGTGGTTGGTTTTGCCGAGGTCTCATTCTGGCGTTATCATCATCCCCATTTTGGATGCCTAAAACCCAAGGAGCAAGAGATGTCCCCATTAGCCGATTTTTTCCTTCTTTCCAAGGACCAGATCCTGCAGAAATCCGAAAAGCTGCGGAGCGAGGGCAAACATTCCAAGGCCGCCGAACTGCTGGCTTCGGGCCTGAAGAACAGCGCCGAGGATTACGAGCTGCTGCTGGCCCTGGCCTCCGCCCATCTGGCCGATAAAAAGGGCCGGGATGCGGTGATGGCCCTGAAGAATGCGGTGGCCCTGGCGCCCAGCCGCAGCGCGGAGATCATGGAGCTGGCCGAGAGGTTCTTCTTCTCCGACGGACAGCTTCCGGAGATGGGAGACCTGGCCTTTGAGATGAACCTGGGGAAGAGGAACTTCGACGCAGCGGTCAAGCTGGTCAAGGAGCTGGGCAGCCATGATGTGGACGTGATGTACGCCCGATACAGCAAACTGAAGGAATCGCTGGACCACTACCAGGGACCGGCCAAGCCGGCCGGGACGGTGGCCCGTGAGATGACCACCTATTACGGGGCAGCCCTGCTTACCGAACGCCGGGGGCAGATATCCCAGGCCATGGAGATACTGGAGAATATTCTGGTCCGGTCCCAGGACGAGGGGAACAACGTGGTGGCTGCGGCGGCCAAGCTGGCCTCCTATCATCCCGGGGACACCGACACCATGCTCAAGCACGGGGATATCCTGCTGTCGCTGGACAAGAAGGAACGGGCATTGGAGCTGTATGTCGAGGCGGCTAAAAGCGGGGCGGCCGGCCGGGTGATCAACAAGCTGGAGAGTTTCTCCCAGCAAGACCCCGACAATATCGGGATGCTGTCCCTGCTGGTCAGGCTCCACCTTCAAAAGCAGGATGCCGCCAAAGCCTTTGAGAAAACCAGCAAACTGGTAACATTGGACCGGCAGCACAGGGACAACTGGATAAACACCCTGCGGGAGATCGTCAAGCTGGATCCCGGGATGGCCGGAGCCCACATGCTGCTGGGCGACTTGTCGCTTGATTCCGATAAACTGGATCTGGCCATGGCCGGCTATGCCAGGGTGGCCGAGCTGGAGCCCCAGCGCTTGGATGAAATTCTGGGCCGCTACCGGAAGATCATGGAGAAGTCGCCCGGAAATTTTGAGGCGGCCACCAAGATCATCGACGCCTATATTTCGGCCAAACAGACCGACCAGGCCATTGCCGCCATACGTCAGATCGTCGACCAGGACATTGCACTGGTGGACCTGGCCCTGGAGAAGCTGGACCATATCCTGAAATCCAGCCTTGACCAGCCGGAGGCCCTGAATTACCTGGCGGAATGCTACCTGCTCCGGAAGGACACGGCCAAAGCCATTCCGGTCTACCGCTATCTGGCCGGACTGGGGAAGGAGCACCGGGAAAAAGCCCTGGCCGGGCTGCAGAAGATGGTGGCCCAGGATCCCTCCGATATGCCGCCGATGATAGCCCTGCTGGATATTCTGGTGAAAGGAACGCGCTTCAAGGAAAGCGCTCTTTTCGGGGCGGAACTGGCCAAGCGCCATCCGAGCAGCTGGGCCGAATATCTGCCCATCCTGGAAAGGGCCTCCTACCTGGACGGGCAGGATTTTAATTCCGCTTTGATCGACATCTGCTCCCAGCTGGAGGGATCGGGACAATCCCACCCGGCCATAGATTTTGTGAAGGCGGCGGCCCTGGCCGAGTCCGGCCAGCATCAAAAATCGGCCGAGCTGCTGTTGAAGCTGGCCAGGGACGAGAGGGCGTCGGGGCTGGCCAAAAAAGCTTTGGAGGAGATCTCCCGGAAATATCCCCAGGCGGCCCACCTGCAGCTGGCCCTGGCCGAAAGCTATCAGGACGACGGGAAAATGGAGGCCATGGCCGCGGCCCTGCTGTCGGCCATCAGATACGACAAGAACATGGTGGCCAGGGTCACCGAAAAACTGAATCAGCTGTTGGAGAAGAGCCCCGATAACGTCGAATTGCAGATGCTGCAGCTGGAGCTGCTGTTCCAGGAGAAACTGCTGGACAAGGCGTTCCAGAAAGCCGAGCAGATAATCGTCCGCTGGCCCGACCAAAGCGGGGCCGGGGCATACCTGCGGCTGGGGCAGATATCCCTGGAAAGGGGCGAACTGACCAAGGCGGCCGGCAGCCTGATGAAGGCCTCGGAGCTGGACGCCGCCCTGTCGGCCGAAGCAGCCGGGTCATTAAAGCGCCTGCTGGAGATAGATGTCACCAGTCTGGCCGGACATTACGCCCTGGCCAGGGTCCTGATGCACCAGCGGGTGTTCGACCAGGCCATTGATGAATTGATGCTGGCGGGCGAGAAGGATCCCCGGCTGGCCGAGAACATCGCCGCCGACCTCAGAAGCATCCAGAAGCTGGAGCCGGCCAATGCCAAGGCCCTGATGGCCGAGGCCCGGATGGACATCATCCTGAAAAATACCGATGCCTCCCTGGCCGCCCTAAGCCAGCTGATGGATATCGCCCCGGATAATTTTGCCGGGGCCGAGGCGCTCTACCGCAAGTTATTGTCGGCCAGCCCGGAAAATTTCCGGATCAACCTGGCCTTGGCCCGGGCCTATATCATCAACGGGGACATCGACCAGGCCGGCCAGCTGATAGAATCGGCGGTGAGCGCCGATCCCAATCTTTATGAACAGGCCATCAGCCTGCTGCGCATATCCCAGGAGAAGGAACCGGAGAACCTGTCCAACCAGGTCCTGCTGGCCAGGATCTACCGCCTGCGGGCCAATTACCCGCAGAGCATTGAGCTTCTTAAAATCGCCATGGCCGGAGACCAGAACCTGGCGGAGGCGGTGGGCCATGAACTGCAGGCCATCATCGGTGAAAAGCCGGATCTGCTGGGAGCCAGATATCTGCTGGCCGAACTTCACCGTAAAAATAACCAGCCCGAGGCCGAGGTCCGGGAATACCAGGCGATATATAAGAGCGACGGAAATGAGCGGGCCAGGATACTGGCCAAACTGGAGGAGATGATAGCCCTGGATCCCGACCTGGTGCTGGCGGTCATTTTAAGCTCCCGGATCCTGGCCGACCAGGGACGGCTGGCCGAGGCGGTGGCAGGGTATTTGAGGGCCTGCGAGCTGGACAATGCCTTCCGGCCCACCGCCGCCGCGGAGATAGAGAAGATGCTGCCGGCCGATCCCAAACTGCCGGAGATATATGAAGCTCTGGGGACCATCTATTTCGAGCTGGGCAAATTCACCCAGGCCCGCGACATGCTGCCCCAGGCCTCCGTAATGATAACCGACCCCGAACGCCGGATGCGGATCCTGTTCTTTTTGGCCGAAACCCACCTGGCCCTGAGGGATGAGATCAAGGCCGATGAGGCGATGGACCAGGTCCGGGGGATGATGTCCGACGCCAACGAGGTATACAACGCACTGCGTCGCTTTTCCTCCCGCCGCCTGCAGGTGGAGATAGACAAGGCCTATCAGGCCCTTCAGGAAGCCCCGGACGATCAGTTCCGGAAACTGGATCTGGCCAACAAGCTGATAATAATCCAGAAATTCGATGCCGCCATCAGCCTGCTTAATTTCAAGCCGTTGGATGAGGAGCTGGCCAACCGCCGGGTGCTGACCCTGGCCAAGGCCTTCTGGGGTCGCCAGGAGGCGGTCACCGCCATGGAACTGCTGAGGCAGGTTCCCCTGGAAGGGCACCCCTACAGCCGTTTCCAGATGGAGGTCTGTTATCTGCTGGGTCAGTGCTACGAGTCCATCGGCAATTACGGCGGGGCGGTGGCCGCCTACCGCAACATCTACATGGACCAGATTGATTTCCGGGACATTAAGAACCGCCTGGAATGGTGCGCCCAGGCGGCGGTGATGAAGGAGCTGGAACATCGGGGGTCGGTGCTGGAGGCCAGCATCTGAAAACCTAAAAACAATGATCCGATAGAAATATGCCCGGCCCTGACGACCGGGTGTGTTTTTGGAGAGTGATTAATAAGCTGGAGACAAAAAATTGAAAACAACCTTGGGCAACCTGTTCTTCAAATGGCGCAGCTACACCCCGATCCCGCTGCTGCTGGCAACCCTGCTGCTGGCCCAGCCGACCTTAGGGTCGATCACTTTAGGCATAATGATTGCCCTGGCCGGCGAGCTGACCCGCATCTGGGCGGTGGCCTACGCCGGTGGGGCCACCCGGACCCTGGAGCCTGGGGTGGGCAATCTGATCACCGGCGGGCCGTTCTCTTATGTCCGTAATCCCCTCTATGTCGGCAATCTCCTGCTGAGCCTGGGCGTCTGCCTGGCGGCCTGGCCGGCCAAATGGTCATTTGCGATCTCCGACGCTGTGGTCATACCGTGGCTTCTGCCGATATTCGTAATAGCCTTTGCCATACAGTATGGATTCATCGTGGCGGTGGAGGAGGACACCATCCGCCGGAGCCTGGGGGAGATATATGATGAATATTATAAAGCGGTGCCGGGCTGGCTGCCCCGTCTGACCCCGTATTCCAAACGCTACCCCGAGAAAGGCAACTTTAAGGCCGGCTTCCGCTCCGACCGCCGCAGCATCCAGACCACCAGCCTGGTACTGCTGGTGATAATCATAATCTATATGATCAGACTGCTCAAAGGATAAAAATCAATATGTCCAATCAGTCTGCTTCTGCCTATCGGAAAGTACTGACAGAATTTACCCGGTCCCTGTGATGAGGCGCCGCTAAGCACATAAGTAAATTCTCTTTTAAAGCCACAAAAACCCCGCATCGCTACGGGGTTTTCCAATTCGGGTTTTATCGCATTATTTCGCCCGGAGGCGGGTCATTAATCTTCGGAACGGACCTTTAAAAACCGGGTATTATTCTTTTCCAGCAAGTTCTATTTCCGAAACATATATTCTTTCATCAAGCCGGGGCTGCCATAAAATCCCCTTCCGGGCGCCGTAGAAGTTGTTCTGCATGTACAGCGGGATTAACGGCAGATCGTCCATGGCCAGCGACATGATCAGCTGCAAACAGTCCTGTCTTTCGCTGACGGCCAGCAGTTGGTTGCTGATCTCAATCAGGGAATCCAGCCGGCTGTCGGAATAGCGTCCTATATTGGCGCCGCCATATTCCCGCCCGGCAACGGGGCTGTGGAGACAGGCGTTGAATATATCGCTGGCATCCCCGTTGGTGCAGGTCCAGCCCACCAAATAAAAGGCGGTCTGGCCTCCGGTGATTTTCTTGTAGAATTGACGCCAAGGTGCCGCTACCAGAGTTATTTTGATGCCGATCTTCTCCAGGTCGGCGCGTATGGCTTCGCCCACCGAAAGGGCGTTCTCGGGGATATCCAATGTTACGGCAAACCCTTTGGGATATCGTGAAGCTTCCATGAGTGCCAATGCCTGCACCGGGTTGTATGCGGGTCGGATCAGTCCGGGATTGTAACCGAAAATGCCCTGAGGCGCCAATTGGTTGGCAGGTGAAGCGTATCCGCCCACTATAGCGTTGATGATTCCGTCGATATTTATGCCCAGATAAATGGCTTTTCTTACCTTGGCATCCAAAAAGGGCCTGCATTTTCCGCTCATATCCAATCCCAAATAACTTATCATGAGACCCGGGCTGGTGATCATCCTGAATTCGGTATGGTCTTTCAGTTTTTCGAAATATTCGGCCGGCATACTGCGGATCAGATCAACCTTGCCGGTTAACAGCGACTGGGCCCGCATGTCACGTGATGCAACTTCTATGAATATAACTTTGTCGATATTCGGCCTTTTCCCGTAGTAGTATTCGTTCCTGACCAATGTTACCTGCTGTTTTTGTAACCAGCGGTCTAATTTATACGGTCCGGTTCCAACCGGGTGTTGGGCCGCCATTGAATCGCTGCTCGTTTCATAATATGTGCGCGGCACGATATAAATGGAAGTCAGTTTATTCAGCAATATAGGATCCGGCTTATCGGTCGTTATTTTAACCGTGTAGTCGCCGGCGGCCTCGAATCCTTCAGCCAGTGCTATGGCGCCGCTGACTTTGGATTGCATTTTATACTTGGCCCTTTTTAAGCTGTAGATGACGTCCGATGCCTTCATTATCTGGCCATTGTGGAAGGTTGCGCCGCGCCGCAGGTGAAAAAGCCAGGTGGTGTCGTCGGGGTTCTCCCAACTAACGGCCAGTTGGGGGACGATCCCCATATTTCGGTCAAATCCAACCAGCCCCTCGAAGATGTTGCCCAGCACCGACCATGTGGCGCTCTCAGCATTCAGGTGAGGGTCTAAGGTAACCGGTTCGGCCTCCAGGCCGATGCGCAGTGTCTGCTCCGCTTGGGGCGCGCGGGCGCAGCTTATCGGGATATATAGCAATATTGCAATTGCCGTAAAAAAAAGCACAGCGTCTTTCAAGGCATTAGAAAGCTTTGTTTGCATCATAATTAACCCGTTGATTTGTTACCGTGCAACTCGGCGCGGCATCGGTCCGAGCCTATCATATGTTGTAAGCATTATACCAACCGGGACAGGTTTTTTCAACCAGTCTTTTAAGCAAAATCAAAAACCCCGCGGTCTCAACCGCAGGGTTTAGAAATTTCCAAGTATTTCACGGTTAGGAATATTTCGAAGAGGGGAGAAGGAATGGGGTTTGTCTCGGTACCTTGTTTCGAGAGATGCCCCGGCAAGATGGGGGGTTTATCGAAGCGCCGTCATCTTCTCAACCGCTTGGCATAACTGCCGGGCTTCAGACCCCGCTGGCTTGCTTCTCATGCAAGGTTGGCCAAGCGGGGCTGGTCGCAACTACCGAATAACCGTCATCTTGTTGGTCTTGGTATAATCCCCCGCCTGTCCTCCTGCGGCGGATTGCCATTTCCATTCTTGCCGTCCCAGCGCACGCTGTGGCAGCCGGCGGGCTGGGTTCGCTGGCTAATATCTTCACCAAAATTCAGCGATAGAAAAACGAATAAATCAATCTTGACAATTCAATAAACATCATATAAAATATATAGCGCGGGCTGAAATCCCCGGGAATATGACGCCGAATATTCCGGCGCCAAAACAAAAGATGAAATGGTACGATCATGCACAAGATCACACAGGTACAAGTAATGGAAAGCTACCGTATCGGCTTGACCTTCGACGACGGAACATCCGGCGTCGTGGACCTGTCCGAACTGGCCGGACACGGCGTATTCGCCTTGTGGAACGACTACCAGGAGTTCCGAAAGGCGCGGATTGGCGACACGGGCGAGTTGGTTTGGCCGGGCGATGTCGATCTCTGCCCCGACTCGCTTTACATGAAAGCCACCGGGAAACGGCCAGAGGAGGTTTTCCCGAACTTGAGACACGAGTTTGCTAATGCCTGAGATATCCAGATTCTTCGGAATCGTGATCAAGGGGAATATGAAAGCCTCGTCGATGTTATTACTTCGGCAACTTAATACAGCAATTTGTCATTCCCGTCCCGCATCAAGTGCGGGATAAACTCCAGAGGGAATCCAGGCCTGGATGCCATTCTTCAATGGCATGACAACAGGAATTATTGACCTATTTAATTGCCGGAGTAATAACAGCCTGTTTATTTTTGCGGGAAAGCTGCCGCCGCTTGACGACTGGAGACGGGCCCAAGGCCGCCAACCTTTGATGAAAATCGAACCCCTCCAATGAGCCGATAAAACGCACTGATAAATTTAAAACCTGGGCGGGGCGCACCATTCCGGTGCGCCCCGCTTCTTGCGGTTACCTTAGCACCGTTACCTTTCGGGTTGTAGTATAATCCCCTCTGCCCTCTCCGCCTGCGGCGGACAAGCGATAGAGATATATCCCGTTAGCCGCCCTTTGGCCGCGGGAATCCTTTCCGTCCCAGACCAGCGTATAATAACCCGCCGGCTGAACTCCGTTTACCAATGCTCTCAACTCCTGCCCCAGAACGTTATATATCTTCAAAGAAACCCGGCCGGTGTTCATCAAAGCGTATTTGATGGTTATGCTTGAGACGGCCGGGTTGGGATAAGCCTTCTCCAGATTATAGCTTAATGGCAGGTTCTTTCCCCCGAACTCCACCATCAGCGGGCCGTAGTAGGTCTTGTTGTTGTTGACGTCAACCTCGGCCAGTCGGTAGTAATAAATCCCGGTTTCCAGTTTCCAGTTGTCTGTGTAACTGTATTCATGCGGCTCGTTGGTGCTTAGGCGGCCCGGAATTTTTCCTATCTCCTCAAAACCCCCATCTTTATTTACCGATCGCTCTATCTTCCAGTGATCGCAGTTGGTCTCGCTCTCCGTCCGCCAGTTAAGCTGTACCCCGTTGGCAACAGCCGCCAGCGTAAAGAAGGACATCTCCACCGCCAGGGGATTGGCCGGGCCGAAGCCGTATAGCCTGCCGTCGTAAGAACCGATGTATACCGTGCCGTCGTCGCCGATGGCCGGAGACGAGCGCAGCGCGCCTCCGGTGGCGTAGCTCCATCTGAGATTGGCCGAGGCCCCCAAATCCTCCAAAACATAAAATGTTCCATCCTGGCCACCGAAGAAAATTCTTCCGTTGGCATCTATAGCCGGACTGGAGAAAATAGACGTCTTGGCGTTGAAGCCTCCGATCCAATACCGCCATTTGACGGCCAGCCCTTTGGCATTTGGATTGATCGCCACCAGACAGCCGGTGGTGTCCCCCGGCCCCCGCACCGCCCACGGCACACCGACGTAGACCGTGCCGTCCGGTCCGATGGCCGGCGAGGAGCGGTAGACGAACACGGTTTGAGCCAGCGGCAGTCCGATCTGAATGGCGGTTGTGTCGTAGCTTGCCCCCGTATCCCTTAACATATAAAACTTGCCGTTGTTGCTGGTGAAATAGATTGTGTCGTTTGTGACTGCCGGCGACGAGTAAATGCTGCCGGGCGTGCTCCATATCCGGCAGAACCATTTCACCGCGCCGGAAGCGCCCTGGTCGGTCACCGCGTACATGGCGTTGATCAGCCCGGCCCCGCCGCCAATGTAAACCGTGTCGCCCCGCACCGCCGGGCTTGACGTGTAGATTTTTGAGGACAGCGCCAGGCTCCATTTCAGGTCAACGCCATCGATGCAGTTCAGGTACCCGTTGCTGACCGGATCGCCGAAATAAATCCGGCCATTGGCCGCTATGGCGGGCGGGGCGTCAACATCTCCGCCGACATTCCACGACTTGACAAAACTGCCGTCGGACGCATTCAATATTGTAAAATAATTGTCCCGTGAGCCGAAATACACATATCCGGCCTGGCTGACCGCCGCCGCGCCATAGATGTACCCGCCGATCCCGCTGCTGTATTTCCATAGGATTTTGGGCGTGCTGTCGGGATGGATGCAGTAGAGCGTATCCCTGACGCCTCTTGAGACGCCGACGATTAAGGCCCCGTCTTTTCGGATCACCGGCGAGCCGGTGATCTGGCCGCCGATCAGTTCATTCAGACCCACCGTGGCGCCCACCGGCCAGGCATATTGGCTTTGATAACCGGTATTCCATTGGTTTTGGTGAAACTGCGGCCAGGGGGTGTTGGCCGGCTGGGATAAGGCGGGCGCTGCAATGAGCAATAGCGCCATTCCGCTGATCAGGCATGATTTGCCCGTTGCCCGGTTGAATGTCGTCGTCATCTTGATTTCCCTTTCATTCGTGATGGAGTCAAGGGCACGGCTGTATTTCAAGCCGCGCCCACGTTCATCAGTTACCGGATGACCGTTAGCTTCTTCGTTGCGCTGTACTCCCCCGCGCTCATCCTGTACAAGTAGACCCCGGCGGCTACCTTGTTGCCATTTGCATCCTTGCCGTCCCAGGTTACGCTGTGATACCCGGCGGGCTTGGTTTCGCTGGCCAAAATCTTCACCAACTGGCCCTGGATATTGTAGACCTTGATTGAAACCTGTGCGGGCGAAGCCAGTTGATAGCTGACGCGGGCATGATCGCGAACCGGATTGGGCGCAACGCTGAGCAGCATGGTCGGTCCGACATTCTCTGTCTTTGGCGCACTCAAGCTTGCCAAATACGCCTCATGTGTCATGCCTTCCGGGATCGGCGACGGCCCGCCGCCGACCGGCTCGGATTTGCTCCCGCCGTTGGCCCGGGCCCGGGCGTACTCGACCAATCCGCCTACTGAATAGCAGGCGTAAGATATTTGGGTCCGGGTCAGATTGGCCAGAGTGCTCCAATTCCCGCTCTCGTAGGCGCTGGCCACCGCATCGTGGTTGTTGTAAGAGTTGCTGTAGGCATTGTTGTAGGTGGAATTCCTGATGTTGTCTGTATGCCAGTAGTAGCCCGATGCGGTCTTGGCCGTGGCGTCGAAATTGTAGCCCGAAAACCAGTTGTCGTTCACCCACTTCTCGTACCCGTAATGATTGCCGTTCTCCCCGTAAGGAACGAACACGAAGGCGCTGTTGTAACTGCGGCCGCCCGACAGGGCATTCCCTTTGGTGCCGTCGGCGTTCTCCACGCCGTAACTGGTGCTGACGTCGTTGGAGATGGTTTGGTACTGAAAGATGACCTGATCGGGGTCGCCTTTCTGTAGGATGATCTGGAACCACTGCTGGTTGGAGTTGGCGTAGTTTTTTACTCCGCTCCAATAGACCACGAATTCGGCCGAGGAAATTGAGTAGTAAATCGCTCCGCCCGTCGGGTTCAAGTCTCTCCAAAACGGCGCGGCCAGCGCGTTGGGCGCGGCTGTGTTGGGTATGGCCGCCGGGCTGTAGGCGGTGGAGGCGTCCTTGAAGCTGATGAACCCGTTGCTGCAGACCCACACCTGGGTGTACTTTGTGCCGTAAAAGTTGAATCCGCCGCCGCTTAAACCCGTCAGGCTGATCCACTTGCCGGCATCATCCCCGGTGATCCCGGTTGCTGTAGTGGCGCTTCGCAGGCTGTACGTACCTGAATAGATGGAGTAATTAACCGCGCCGCCGACAACGCCCTGATGATTGAGGGTGGTGTGGTAGGGGTTCAGTATGTCGGAGACGTAATGGGAGGCATAGCCGAGCTTGTCAGTATAGAGCGTGCCACCTGTTCCATAGGCGTTACGGGCATAGGCGCTGGCGTTGCGGTGTGCGGTTCCCAACAGGTAAGTGGTGCCTGAAAACAGGACGGCGTGTTCGTCCGGGGTGTTGGTACTCAAACCCCGGTTGCTGCCGTCTTCCTCTACCGGCGGATCGAAATTGCCCCAGGTGTCGGGCGTGTTGCCGTAGTCCTCGATGTTGTTGGAAAGGCCCCAGGCCTGTCGGCAGTACTTGGGGATGTAGTAATGGGCATTCCATCCCCAGGCCCATAAGTCCGAAGCCCAGGCGAGAACCACTGCCGCCAGTACCAGACCGATTATCAGACGTTTCATTTTTCTCTCCTTGTTTTACGATTACGCAGATATCATGGATTACTCTGTTGGGTAATCGCGGGCTGCGCAATCATTGTTGTTTGGCTTCGTTCGTCCCGGCTTGTTTGCCGGGCAACGGCAGATTGAAAAACCCTTGAACCGTTGGAGAATCCACCCATGTTTGTGTTGCCTCCTGCCTGACAACTATGGCGCCGGATCACCTGTGCGCTGACATTCGCCTTCTTTCATAATCCCCTGGGGCACCGCCTGAAAAGGCTGCGCACCTTTTTCATGAGTTACGTATAACTGTCAGTTTCCACACAAGACGATAAATTCCTTGCTGCCATGTTCGTTCTTATCAACCCTCAACGCGCTGCGTTAAACGGCAGGCTTGGTCACCTATCTCCCAAGGCTCTAGAATATTACCATGCCGCCTTGGCGTCCAGCGTATATTTGATCAGCCCTTTGACATAGCGCCCGGTTTCCCGCAACAGCAATTTTGTTTCACTGACTAAAGTGGCATTGCCTGTTCCCGCGCCAGTTGGCTTGCCCGAGGCCACATAGGCGTTGTACACCGCGGTGTTCCTGCCATTGCTCCACTTGGCCAGATTAGCCACCGAACCATAGATAAAAGTTATGGCATAGTAGTAATAATCGCTTGAAACCGCAGTACTCAGGTTGTGACCGCTGGTCCAATTGTTCTCCACCCATGTCTCGTACGGGCCGTGAGTGTCAAGTTGCTGAACAATGTTGGCGCTGGTGTGCCAGGGGTTTCCCACGTCCTCCAGATAGTGTGAGGCGTAGCCCAAATACCAGTCGCCCCAATCGCGGTTGCCAATGCCGTAGTAATAATAGGCGCTTTTGCCGTTTAAAGCATAGGATCCGCCCCGGATGTTGTCGTCACAGCACCAATGGGCCACGCCCCAGACATACGCGCCGTATGCCAGAACGTAACCGTGCCGCCACTGCTGGTTGAGGGGCACGGCGCTTTCGTTGTCATAAACGTCCGGCATGTGGGAAGCGCCCGACATGTAATTGGCCCGGTAATCGGAAAGGCCCCATTGCTTGGCACAGATGAAGGTGGTCTTGTCGTGGGCGGTCCAGCCAAATTTTTCGGCCGGGGGCTTTATGGCAACGGCTTCGGGTTGCGCCAGCGCCGCGCTCTCTTCCTGCTGGGTAGTATTAACCGTAACCGGGGCCGCAGGGTTTTCCTTGCTGCAGCCTACGATGCCAGCGCACAGGCCGACCGCTAAAAACAGATTGGCAATAATGGTTGACCTTTTCATTTTGGCACACCTCCTTTTGGTTGTTTGTTTTGGCCGCATAAGTATTTCTTTGCAGCTTGCTATATTATACCCGTTTCATTGTATATAAAACGAAATATCCCGCCCTGCAGAGCCGGTATTTGCACGTTTTGAAGCCCCTAAACCGGGCTTTACTTTTGTGGTATGAATTATGTATAATATTTAATAAATCTTCGCAGCGCTATAATCATGACAGTAAGTTTAAATATTCGGCTGGAAGCCCTGGCCGAGATCAAAACGGGCATTTCAATCAGAAATACCGCCGGCAAATACGGCGTCTCGGTCCGCACCGTGCAATCCTGGCTCAAGTGGCAGCGGGAGGGAGGGCCGGAGGCAGCGGGGCGTAAAGCCGATATTGCCGAGGAGGCCTTTCTCCTCAAAGAAAGATTTCCGGGATGTGCCGTCCGTCGTGCAGTAAAGTTTTTAACCCGCCGCGGATATGCCCTGTCCGATCGGACGGTATGGGAGATATGGCGACGCTTTGGCCTTGCGGGCTACCGCAAGGATTCGGCCACGGCCAGTTACCTTGCCTACATAGCTCATACGCCGGAAACGGATCAGGCGCAGGCTGAAGCGGAGCGGCTTCTAAAAGACGGGGATATCGCCGGGGCCGCCATCCAAGTCAACCAAATGTCCTCGTGCCCTAATGCTGAAGCACTGCTGGCCATACCTGACGAGCAGCTGTCATTGAGGCGCAGGCTGGACAAGCTTTACCCCCTTTCCGACCGCATTCCGCTGGCGCTTTCCTTTCAAAAAGCGAAAGAGCTTCGTAGGGCTATGTTCGCCTGTGGGCTTATCTATAGCGGCCTGCGGGCCGGAGTCTTGGAACAAAAGAACCTTCTTCTGATGGGGAGGATAAAAGAAGGCTTGTCCCTTACCGCCCGGATTGAGCCTTTACTACCCAAACGGGGCGATCCGGCGTTACAATTCATTTTTCATTATACCAAGGCTCAGCTTTTGAACCGTTCCTTTGGCTACAGCCAGGCCCGGCAGTCCATAGCCAAATGCCGAATATTAGCTCGCAGTTTAAAACAGCCGTTTTATGTCTTTTCCCTCGGCGCCATCCTTTGTGAAGCGGGCAATTACCGTAAGGCCATCGGTACCCTCGAACGCCTGCTGCCCAAACTGCGCCAGCCATACTGCAATAAGGCGCTTCAGGATCTGGCCATCATGCATGACATCGCCGGCCGGCATTCCGCGGCCTTGAAGCTGATGCCTCCGCCGGAAAACCAGAATGCTCCCATGGCGTATCATTATATGAAGTTTAAGGCCCGCCACAGCCTGGCGCAGGGCCATGTAAAGGCTTCGATAGATATGATTTACCGGACTCTCCAGAACCCCGGCTGCTTGAAGACGATGCCCGCCCTTTTTCCGGTGGTCAACGATCTGTATTGCTTGTACGCCGGCCTGGGACAGTCGCCAGACCAGCGCGAGCGTCTATCCCGCATTTCCGAGCTTTGCCGGAAAGAGGGTTCCGTTCTGTCATATTATCTGGGCAGTATTTTGCTGGGCAAACCAGTTCACATTCCCGCGCAAGCGCGGCGGCACCCGTTGCTTCGGATCGCTCTTTGCCTAAAAGAAGCTCATGAACGGCAGCAATTGAAGCTTTACCGCGAAGCCCGGCGGATAGCCGACCGTTTCGGGTTATGGGGCCGTCTGCAATTTTTCTGCCTGGCTTATCCCTGGCCCGTCCGCGCATTGTTGAGGTTGGGGCGCGCGACCGGTCTGCCCAAGGCCATGCAGCAATTGCCCGTGTTCAACCAGGAAAAACCGGCAGTCAAGGTGAACCTGCTGGGCCGGCTCCAGTTGTACCGGGACGGCAAGCTGATTCGCGGCCATCTTCAACCGAAGGACGCCGCATTGCTCATCCATCTGGTCCTGTCGCCAGGGCAGGAACTGCCGGTCGACAAGGTACTTTCCAATTTCTGGCCCAAGGCTGCAAAGGCGCACAGCGACCTGGCCCACGCCTTGCTGAGGTTGCGCCGTGCGTTGCAGTTGCCGGCCCACCTGCTGTCTGCCCAGGATGAGACGGTGAAAGCGAAGTTCCATGTGGTTACCGATGCCGGCGAATGGAGGGAAACGATAAAGATCGCACAAGCCTGCGAAGCTGCCGGCAAGGGCGACCTGGCCCGTTCGGAATGGCTGAAGGCGTTCGCGCTGTTCCGGGGAGCGCCGTTCCGGGGCATGTATGACGATTGGAGCGACGAGCGCCGCAACGATATGATGTTGGTCTTCGATCGCCGGGCGTTGGAATTCGCCAAAGCGGAACAAGAGGCGGGCAGGAATGCCTCGGCGCGCAGGCTCCTGAAAAAAATATTAGGCATAGACCCGTCTTCGGACGAGGCCAGGGAAATGCTGAAGGGCAGGGGTAATAAATAAAGGGCTGGAGATGACTCCAGCCCTTATGAACCGGCGCTTTGCAGAGTTCATTTGACGGAACTAATATAATTTCGGCAAGGTCAGCTCAGATAAGCCTTCAGCCGGCCGCCCTCGGTGGCTACTTTTATCTTTCTTAAGGCCCTATCCCGCAGCTGCCGCACCCTTTCCCGGGAGATGTTCAGCTTCCGTCCGATGGAATCCAGCGTTCCATGGTCGTTATCCTCCAGTCCGTAATATAATTTAAGCACCCTGATCTCCCGCGGGGTCAGTACCGAAAAGGCCTGCTTGATGTCGCTGCCCATGGTCTTGCTCTTCAACATTTCCTCGGGTGATTTGAACCGGGGATGCTCCACGATCTCCGAAAGCCTGGTCTCGCCGTCCTCCGACAGCGGAGCATCCAGGGAGACCTGGTTGGCGCTGTACCCCAGCAGATCGCGGATCTCCTCCACCGAGATCTTGGCTTTTTTGGATATCTGCTTGACGGTGGGCGGGGCGCCGCTGTATCCGGGGTCGCACTTTATCTCTTCGATGGCCCGGTTCAGCCGGGTCAGTTTCTCGATGCGGTTCATGGGCAGCCGGATGGTCCGGGTCTGCTCGGCGATGGCTTTAAGCATAGCCTGCCTGATCCACCACACCGCATAGGTGTTGAAACGGTATCCCCGCGACGGCTCGAACCGCTGGACCGCCTTCATCAGCCCCACGTTGCCCTCGTTGATGAGGTCGGCCAGGGACAGGCCCCGGCCCTGGAATTCCTTGGCGATGGACACCACGAAACGCAGGTTGCTCTCGGTCAGCCGGTCGATGGCAGCCTTATCCCCCGCCTTGGCCTGCTGGGCCAGGGACAACTCCTCATCCGGGGACAGCAGGGGCACCCGGCTGATCTCCTTGAGGTAGATATCCAGCGACGGATCGTCATTATACACAATTTCCCGGTAGCTCATATATCAATTACTTTCTAAAATAATATTTTTTCCTAAAAAGATCTATTTGCCCGGCTTCACGGCAAAGAACTTCAGGACCTCGCCGCGCTTGATCAAAAACACCACCGGCCGCCCGCCCCGCTGGCCGTTGATGGCTTGATTGTAATCCATGACGGTCCTCACAGTTTGGCCGTCTATTTTCTTTATGATATCGCCCGACCGCAAGCCGGCGTCGTCCGAGGCCGAGCCGCTTTCTATGCTCTTGATAACCACGCCCTCCTTGTCTTTGATGCCGGCAGCCTTTGCCTCTTCGGATGAAATCGAAACAACTTCCTTGATCCCCAGCCAGGGTTTATCCGGCTTCTCCTGGCCGGCCTGGGCCACCTCCTCGCCGGGCATCTCGCCGATCTGGGCGGTGAGGGTCTTTTCCTTTTTATCGCGGAAGATCACCATCTTGACCTTGGCTCCCACCTTGGCATCGGCCACCACCTGGCGGAATTTTGCCACGTTGGGGGTCTCCTGGCCGTTGAAACTTACTATCACATCCTGATCCTTCAGCCCGGCCTTCTCGGCCGGGGTGCCGTCCTCCACCTTGGCTATCAACACACCGCTGGCGCTCTTCAGGCCCAAACCTTCGGCCAGATCGGCCGTCAGCTCCTGGGGCAGCACTCCCAGGTAGCCCCGCACCACCCTGCCGGTGGAGATCAGCTGGTCGGCCACATTCTTGGCCATATTGATGGGGATGGCAAAGCCGATACCCTGGCCGGCCGGATTGATGGCGGTGTTGATGCCGATGACCTGCCCCCTGATGTCGGTCAGCGGCCCGCCGGAATTGCCGAAGTTGATGGAGGCGTCGGTCTGGATGAAGTCCTGGTACAGCGGCCCACCGCCGGCGATGGGCAGGCCGCTGCGGCCCTTGAAGGAGATGATGCCCTGGGTTACGGTGCGCTCCAGTCCGAAGGGGTTGCCGATGGCAATGGCGTAATCGCCCACCTCGATATCGTCGGAGTTGCCCAGAACGGCCACTTCGGCATCCGGCAGGTCGGTCTTGAGATCCTTCAGCCGGATGACCGCGACGTCGCTGCGGGGGTCGGTGCCCACCACCTCGGCCCGGAACTCCCGGCTGTCGGAGAGCTTCACCGTCAGCTCGCCGCCCCCGGCCACCACATGGTTGTTGGTCAGGATCAGCCCCTTTTTGTCGATGACGAATCCGGAACCCTGGCCCTCCACCTTCTGCCTTTGGGGTTCGCGCTGGGGCGCCTCTCCGAAGAATTCCCGGAAGAAATCCTCGAAGGGCCCCTGAAAGCTGTAGCCGGGCCGTGCGATGTATTTTTTGGACTGGATGTTGACCACCGCCGGGCCGACCATTTTGGCCACCGCTACGAAGGGGCTTTTATATTCGGCATTCACCGCAGGATTAAGTTTCTCCGCCCGGGAACAGGCGGTCCAGTTAAGCCCGGAGGCCAGTATCAAGCCAACCATCAATCCGATGACACCCGACATAACGGTCTTTGGTTCAAAGGCCCAGAATTTTTTAAGATTGTCCGACATTTTCCTTCTCCTAGAAATTTGCCGTTAAGATCAGTTGCCCTCTTGGGCCGAATGCTGCTTATTCCGCAGATTCTCGATAGACTGTTGGGGATCCTCGACGATCTCCAGGATCAGGCGGACCCCGGCCAGATTCACCCGTTTCACCCTGACCAGGTATACTATGTACTCGATCTCCTCGATGTCCGCCTGGGAGTAAAGCCTGATGCGGCCGCTGACCCGGGCCGGGGAGACCAGCCCCAGGCGTTCATACATTCTTAGGGTCTGCTGATGCAGGCCCACCAGCCGGGCGGCCACGCTGATGGAATACAGGGGGGTCTCGGGGTGAAGTTCGGGCATAGTCGTCAGCCTTATAATAATAAAGTTGCAGCATTATAAATGCCAAGATCGCTCCGGCCGATATTTTCAGCCGGAGCGGATATCCCGAGCGTCTTTTGAGGGGTCATTTAATATCAATGGAGATCTCCTTGGGCTTGACCTCCTCGGATTTGGGCAGCTTGATGGTCAACACCCCGTTCTCATAGGAAGCCTTGGCCTTGGCCGACTGGACCTCGCTGGGCAGGGTGATCATCCGCTGGAACTGGCCGTAGCTGCGCTCTATCCGGTGGTAGGTCTTGTCCCTGGTCTCCTCCTCCCGCTTGCGCTCGCCGGAGATGGTGATGACGTCGCCGGTGACCTGGATCTTGACGTCCTCCTTGGTCATGCCCGGGATCTCGGCCTTGACGATGATGTCATCCTTGGTCTCCTCGATGTCCATCACCGGGGCCCACAGGCTGTCGCCCACCAGTCGCCTTCCCGGGGTCCGTCCGAAGAAGTCCAGGAAAAGGCGGTTCATCTCATCCTGAAGGGAGACGATATCGGACACCGGCTCCCATTTGGTCAGGTCGTGTCTCATATCATACCTCCTTGAAAATAATATTTTGTTCCTGAAATTATTTAAGCAAGGATCAAATGTTGCTTACTGATGGCCATAATATAACATTTGAGTGGCTTGTTGTCAAGTAGTTTGATAACAAAAAATAATAATGGATATAACCGATTGATATTAATAATGTTAGTGTATAAAATGATGGTTTAATATTAGCGACTCTAACCAAGATTTGACCGATGGTAAAAGAAATTGGTTTAAGCAGGCTAGGTTCTCCATAAAGAAGAAGACAATTTTGTGGAACCCATATATAGCTTAACGTCTCTAATCACGGTATATTAATCGGATAAACGCCATGAAAAACCATAGTTATCTTCTAATTTTCATATCCTTGGCAGTAATCCTGCAATCGGGATGCGGGAGATCAAATCCGGCCGCTCCAGAACTCAGCGATGATGAAGCCATAAATCTGCTGATATCATCCTCTAATTATGCCGATTATTCAAATTATACCGACGATGGACTGTCAGAATTTATTCCAACCTACCCAAAAAGCGACAGCTTTCCTTCCGATATTTTTTTCCGCAGGCGGATCGAAGCCAGATCGCATAATATCAGCATCATCTATGATTCCAGCCGCACCTTCGCCACTGCCCTGATAGCCACCGATTTCACCGGACGCCTGGTATTGGACAACAATCAGAACGGGGTGTGCGACAGCATCTCTCGGCCGATCCACGACCAGGGATTGCGTTACGTATGGTTCAGGAAATGGAACGACCGCTGGCGGGTGTACGGGGCCTCGCCGATGGTGGTGCAGACGGCCGATCCGGCAAATAAAGTTTCCATAGACAGCATCCGGGTCGAGGGCGATCTGGGTTTGCGGACCAGGGTAATGTTCAATCAGCAGGGGTTCGGGCAGATGCTGAGGCGGGAGGAGATGCCCATATTCTATCAGGGGGCGAAGGTCACCTTGACGGTTTGGGCCAGCCTGGAGCAGGCTCCCGATTCCTGCTGGGCTTTTATGCACCGGAGGGTTTTGCAGAACGGGGTGACGGATCATCTGCGGGTGCCGATGCTGAGGCAAAGCGGGTTTGAATTCAGTTTCTGCTGGACGGTGGATGCAATCACTGCGCCGGTGGTGCGGCATGCGGCAATCGATGTGCTGCTGGGTTCCACCTTGTTCGGTGACAGCACTGCCGAATATTCAGCCTGCATCTGGACCCTGCCTTATATTGTGACCAATAACGACAGTTTGCCAAAATAATAGCCGGGACCAAAGCCCCGGCCAATAATAAATTGAAAATCATGATATGAATGAGGTCATAGTGTACGAAGCAGAATGGATCGTTGGTCCCAGCTGGGTCAACCTGGAAAAAAAGCTGCAGGAACTGGCCGGCAAGCATAACGTGCAGATCCAGATAACCGGTAAAGAGATGAGCCTGATGTGCCAGCGGCTGGATTACAAAATATCAGGCCCCCGCCAAAACCTCAAATTGTTCAATAAAAAGCTGTTGGGCGAGGGCCATGTAAAATTCATCGGGGTAGGCTGAAGATCATTTCCCGGGTTCGTTCTGTCCGGCCATCTTGGACATGCCGTCGAAGAACACGTCGTTGTCGATGATGATCCCCCGGCTTTTGATGTCCCCCATCATTACCGAGCCGCTTTGCAATTCGACCTTGCTGGCGGCTGTTATATTTCCCTCCACCTTTCCGCCGATGATGGCATCCTTGACCTTGACCTCGGCCTTCACCAGGCCGCCCTTGCCGACCACCAGGGTTCCGTTGGTCTCCAGGTGGCCCTCGAACTCCCCGTCGATCCGGATCCCGGATTCGGCCTTCAGTGTCCCGTTCCATTTGGTATCCTTAGCCAGGGTGGTGCTGAGCGGCCCGCCGCCGATCTCTACTTTTTTATCCATATTTCTTTCCTTTTTGTTGGGACACGGCAGCCTCTTTCGCCGTAGTAGCATCGTGTTTTGAATTTAGCTACGAAGGCCGAGTGCCGTGTCCTTACTGTTATTCTATCTCGGTTATGCCCACATCGTAATTTTCGCCGTTGACCCGCATCACGAAACGGCGGTGGGGATGGCCGTCGGGGGCGGGCGCCCCGCCCTTCAGTGATTCCTGGCGGGCCTTCTTCTTCAGGGGGTCCTGCTGGACGGCAAAATATTCCTTGGCCACCGCCGGGTACAGGGCGTAGGACAAAATATCCTCCTCCTTGTCGGAGATGCCCTTCATCTCCTGCTGGCATTTCTCCCATTCCGGGGCTATATGGTCGGCCGGCCGGTCGGTGATGGGCTTTTCGTCGCCGATGGCCTTTTTCATCACGGCCGGATCGATGGGGGCCGGGGTCCTGCCGTACAATCCCTTGCAGAGGTCCTTGACCTCCTGGATGATCATCTTGTATCTTTCCCCGCCCAGGACGTTGAAGGTGGCCTGGGTGCCCACGATCTGCGAGGTGGGGGTCACCAGCGGAACGTAGCCCAGCTCGGCCCGGACCCGGGGGATCTCCTTGAGCACCGCCTCGAACTTATCCGATGCATTCTGCTTCTCCAGCTGGGACACCATGTTGGTCAGCATCCCGCCCGGCACCTGGTAGACCAGGGCCCGGACGTCCACCCGCTCGGCCACCGGGGTGATCAGGTGCTGGTAGGCGGTGTCCTTTATCTCCTGGAAATACTCGGCGATCTCCAGAAAATGAGATTTGTCGACCTTCAGTCCGAACCCGCTGTTGTCCAGCATCTCCACCATGGTCTCGGTGGGGGGCTGGCTGGTGCCGGAGCCGAAGGGGGATATGGCGCAATCCAAAATATCGGCGCCGGCCTGGGCGGCGGCAAAGTAGGAGGTGGGGGCCATCCCGGTGGTGCAGTGGGAGTGCAGGCATACCGGCAGTCCCACCTCGCTTTTCAGCTTGCCCACCAGTTCTTTGGCCGAGGCCGGGGAAATCAGCCCGGCCATGTCCTTGATGGTGATGATATCACAGCCCAGGTCCTTGAGCTCCCGGGCGAATTTTACGAACCCGTCTATGGAATGCACCGGGCTTAAGGTATAGCTGATGGCGCCCTGTACAGTAGCCCCGGTCTTCTTGGCGGCGACGATGGCCTTCTCCATGTTGCGGATGTCGTTCAGGGCGTCGAACACCCGGAAGACATCGATCCCCAGTTCGGCGGCCTTCTTTATGAAATGTTCCAAAATATCGTCGGCGTAGTGCTTGTAGCCCACCAGGTTCTGACCCCGCAGCAGCATCTGCAGTCTGGTCTTCTTGGCGTGCTTCTTGAATATCCGGATGCGGTCCCAGGGGTTCTCGTCCAGAAAGCGCAGCATGGTATCAAAAGTAGCCCCGCCCCACATCTCGAAGGACCAGTAGCCCACCTGGTCCATCTTCTCGATCATGGGGACCATGTCCTCGGTGCGCATCCGGGTGGCGATCAGGCTCTGGTGGGCGTCCCGGAAGGCGGTCTCGGTTATATTGACAATGTGTTTTTCCGGGCCGCCCTTTTTTATATCGGATCTCTTTTCCGGTTTCTTGGGCATGTTATCACCTCATGAAAATTACAGTGTTAAGGCAAAAATTATAGACCGATCAGGCCAGCACCACCAATACTTCTCCGGAGCTGACAGACTGTCTTTCCGCCACCCGGATCTCCGAGACCTTGCCGGCCAGATGGGAGGAAATGGCGGTCTCCATCTTCATGGCTTCCAGCTTTAACAGGACATCGCCCTCCTTTACCTCCTGTCCCACCTGGCACAGGATCTTGATGACGGTGCCGGTCATGGGGGCCTGGACCGCCTTCTGTCCGGCGGCCACGGCCGCCGGGGCCGCCTTGGCCGGGGCG